>PLZT01000077.1 GCA_003152255.1 Methylocystaceae bacterium
CAAAAATTGCAGAAGAGCCAAAAAATAAGGGAGAAACGCCATGCGAATTCACTTCTTGACCACGGCGCATAACAGTCTCAGCCAGCGGCTCGAGATCCAACTGACTGAACGCGGCCACGAAATTCGGGTCCGGGAGTGGCGACAGCCAAAGAAGGCATTCGTTGCCGCGCATGAGGGGCGCTGTAAGGCGGCAATCCGCATGATCGCCGGTTGTCTCGCCTCGCGACGTAGGCAGCCGACGAAACTCTTGACTGAGACGATTTGTCGCATCATGCTGTCGCCTTGTTGTCTTTCGGATGCAAGTCCGCAATTTTTGCAATCAATTTGCGGATAGCGGGAGTTCTTGCCATGAAAATTCTTTTCCTGACCTCCGCGCATAACAGTCTCAGCCAGCGGCTCCTGATCGAATTGACTGAACGCGGCCATGAAATCCGCGTTTGCGTCGTAACCTTGGGCGAGGCGATGATGGACGCGGTCCGCGACGATGCGCCGGACATGATCATCGCGCCGATGCTGAAGATCGCGATTCCCCAGGAGGTCGCGTCGCGCTATCTCTGCCTGATCGTGCACCCGGGCGTCATAGGCGATCGCGGCCCGTCCTCGCTCGACTGGGCCATCGCCAATCAAGAGAAAAGCTGGGGCGTGACGATCCTGGAGGCGGCTCCCGAGTTCGACGCGGGGCCGATCTGGGCGTCGCATGAGTTTCCCCTCGAAACCGATCCTCCCGCGAAGAGCAGCCTCTATCGCGGCAAGGTCACCGAGGCGGCTTTGCGCGGCGTCCTCGACGCGCTCGCTTGTATCGAGGCGGCCACGTACCAATCGGGATCGTGGTGGCCCGAGCAGCTGTCCGATGCGTTGTCCCATGCGCGCGGCCGTTCGCGCCCGCCGATGAAACAAGCGGACCGCGCCATCGACTGGACGCGGGACAGCGCGGAGGCGATCGTCAGGAAAATCCGCGCGGCGGACAGCGCGCCCGGCGTCCTCGGCACTTTGCTTGGAACAAGCTGCTTCCTCTACGGCGCGCATCACGAGGACCGCATCAAAGGGCCGCCGGGCCAGATTCTGGCGAGACGCGACGGCGCGATCTGCATCGGCGCGGTCGGTGGCGCGGTCTGGATTACCCATCTGAAGGCCAGGGGCGATCCCAGCGCGCCGGAGGCGCATTGCGATCTTTCCCGCTTGGGCCTCGGCTGTGAGCTCTGCGATGCGGAGGTCTGCACGATCGCGGGGATCAAGTTGCCGGCGACACAGGTGCTGGGACCGTCGCTTCGCGGCGTCCGCGAGGCGCCGCTGCCGATCGACGCGCCAACCGATCATCGCACCTTCCGCGAGATCGTCTACGCGGAGGAGGGTCAGGTTGGCTATCTTTCGTTCGATTTCTACAACGGCGCGATGAGCACGGCGCAATGCCATCGATTGCGCGACGCATTTTTGCACGCTCGCTCGCGCGCGACGCGGGTCATCGCGCTTTTAGGCGGCCCCGATTTCTGGTCCAACGGCATTCATCTCAACGCGATCGAGGCGAGCGCCGATCCGGCCGTGGAGTCCTGGCGCAACATCAACGCGATGGATGATCTGATCCTCGAGATGCTCAACACCATGTCCCACCTCGTCATCGCCGGCCTGCGCGGCAATGCCGGAGCCGGTGGCGCGATGCTGGCGCTCGCGGCCGACCACGCATATGCGATGTCCGGCGTCGTCCTAAACCCCCATTACCGCGGCATGGGCGAGCTTTATGGATCGGAATACTGGACCTACACCTTGCCGCGTCGCGTCGGACAGGCGTGGGCGACGGAGCTGACCCAGGCCTGCCAGCCGCTTGGCGCGAGAGCGGCCTGCGAGATCGGATTTCTCGACGACGCCTTTGGCGAGGACGCCAATTCGTTCGAGGCCGAACTGCGGGAGCGAGCAACGCGCCTCGCGCAAGACCCTGAATTTCGCGCGATGCTGCGAGAGAAACACGAGCGCCGTCTCGATGACGAAAGCATCAAGCCGCTCGCGAGCTATCGCGCCGAGGAACTGGAGCGAATGAAGGTCAACTTCTTCGGGCCCGACCCCGCCTATCACGAGGCACGCCGACGCTTCGTCTTCAAGGGCGCCCCGCCGCCGCCGCGGAACCGAGCGCCGGTTTCGGGCCGTGTCGAGCCGTCGCAGGGGGCGCCCCGACCAATGCGGGAGGATGTTAGCTGGTCCGCTCCGTTTCGGGGTGTCAATGGCTCCGCGCCCGCTCCACAGCTGGAGCCCGAAGAGAGGTCAGCCCTGACTGGTGGGGCATGGGGAGCGCGCGTGCTGGGAATGCTCCGCCGGAAGGTAGCGGCGGTTCAGCCCAGACGAGATCAGTGATTTCGCCCGAGTGGGAGCTCTATGATCCCCGAAACGACCCTCTCAGCGTGAGGGTTTCCGGGCGGCTTGTCCGCACAGAGGGGACGAGCCCTTCCAACCCGATAGGAGGAAAAAATGAGAATTCTGACTGATTGTTCGTTTCTTTCTGAGAAACAGATCGAAAAAATTGCGGGAAAGTATAATGCCACGTATGTTTTTGAGTCGCAACTTAAGTTAAGGGGCGGAAATTGGAGTGATTTTTCTGCTGCCGTGTTTTATACGGAAATTCCCCACCCAGAGGGATCAAATTGGTTTGGAATTTGGGACAATGCGGGGAAATATATGATTTCAAATGCTATTTCGGCTGTAGAAGAACCGTTTTTTGGGATTTTGGGGCGCAATGGAGATGTTATTTACTCTCGCCACCCCCATGATCTTCGCGAGACCGACGATAAAAGTGGTTTTATATCTGGAGGTAGAGGTCATGCCGGTCATGATATGGAGCATCATGTCGTAAAGCTAATTGTTTCTAAGGATAAGGTTGTCATTTTTCCAAAGGAAACTAATAAAACTTGGTGCGAGGTTCCTTATACAGAGGAGCTGGATTGGAATATCGCGCAAATTTAGGGGCCAGAAATGCTTCGGGCGAGTTGCGCCTTCCATTTCCACAAATGCCGCCCGAATTTCCTACAGGAAAGTTTCAGATAGTTTGAGGGGGTAGGTTTCAGCGGTTGGTCTCTAGCAGCCTGTCGGGCTGAGG
>PLZT01000512.1 GCA_003152255.1 Methylocystaceae bacterium
GCGTGCAGGCGATTCCCGGCGTGCAACTCGCGGTGGATTTCGGCGACGCCAATTCCCGTGAGTCCAGGGGCGGCGCGCAAGGGCAGGGGGAGGCCGGACACGCCAATCTGGTGCTGCTGGCCAAAACCCAGACCGGCTATCGCAATCTGATGCGGCTGTGCTCGCGCGCCTATCTCGCCGCCGCGCCAGGCGATTCGCCTTGCGTCACGCTGGCGGACCTCTCCACCGACGGCGCCGATCTGATCGTCCTCACGGGCGGCCCCGACGGCGCGCTCGACCTTTTGCTCGGCCAATCGCGCATCGACGCGGCCTTGGCGCGGCTCGAGGCGTTGGAGGGGCTGTTCGGCGACCGGTTGTATATCGAACTCCAGCGCCACGGCCTCGCGCAGGAGCGCGACGTCGAGGCGCAACTGCTGGATTTCGCCTATCGGCGAGGCTTGCCGCTGGTCGCGACGAACGAGCCGTTTTTCGCGAGCGCGGAGGATTTCGAGGCCCATGACGCGCTGCTCTGCGTCGCCGAAGGCACGGTGACCAGCGCCGCCGAGCGCCGGCGTCTGACTCCCACCCATTATTTCAGGACCAGGGCGGAGATGCTCGCCCTGTTCGCCGATCTGCCCGAGGCGACGCAAAACAGCGTCGAGATCGCGCGGCGCTGCTGCTTCCGTCCGCGCACGCGCACGCCGATCATGCCGCGTTTCATCCGCGAGGCGCCGGCGGACTCCGCGCTCACGCTCGACGAGATCGAGGCGGGGGAACTGCGCCGTCAGGCCGAGGAGGGGCTGGAGGCCCGGCTCGAAGCGACCGGCCCGGCGCCCGGCCTGACGCGGGAGGATTATGTCGCGCGGCTGGACTTCGAGCTGAACGTGATCGTGAAGATGCGCTTCCCCGGCTATTTTTTGATCGTTTCGGACTTCATCAAATACGCGAAGTCGAAGGGGATTCCGGTCGGCCCGGGGCGCGGCTCGGGCGCTGGATCCCTTGTGGCCTATGCACTTACGATCACCGACCTCGACCCGCTGCGCTTCGGTTTGTTCTTCGAGCGGTTTCTTAACCCCGAGCGAATTTCGATGCCGGATTTCGACATCGACTTCTGCCAGACGCGGCGCGGCGAGGTGATCGATTATGTGCGCGAGCGCTATGGCGCCGACCGCGTCGCGCAAATCATCACCTTCGGCTCGTTCCTGGCGCGAGGGGTTTTGCGGGGCGTCGGCCGCGTGCTGGAAATGCCGCTGGGGCAGGTGGACAAGCTGGCCAAGCTCGTCCCGCAAAACCCGGCGAAGCCCATCACGCTCAAGGAAGCGCTGGCCAGCGAGCAGAAGCTGCGGGAGGCCGTGGAGCAGGACGAGCGCGTGGCGCGGCTATTCAAAATCGCCGGTTCGCTGGAGGGACTCTACTCCAACGCCTCGACCCACGCCGCCGGCATCGTCATCGCGGATCAGCCCCTCGACGAGGTGACGCCGCTTTACCGCGATCCCAAATCCGACATGCCCGTCACTCAGTTCAATATGAAGTGGGTCGAGCCGGCGGGACTGATCAAATTCGACTTCCTGGGCCTCAAGACGCTGACGGTGCTCGCCGAGGCCTCCGAACTAACGCGCCGCCGCGCCCCCGATTTCGATCTCGCCAAAGTCCCGCTCGACGACGCACAGACCTACGAGATGCTCGGGCGCGGCGAGACGGTCGGGGTGTTCCAACTCGAAAGCGCCGGCATGCGCAAGGCGCTGGTCGAGATGCACGCCGACCGCTTCGAGGACATCATCGCGCTGGTCGCCCTCTATCGCCCCGGCCCGATGGCCAACATCCCCACCTATTGCGCGGTCAAGCTCGGCGACGAGGAACCCGACTATCTGCATCCGCGCATCGAGCCGATCCTGAAGGAGACCTTCGGCGTCATCATCTACCAGGAACAGGTGATGCAGATCGCGCAGGAGCTTTCCGGCTATTCGCTTGGCGAGGCCGACAATCTGCGCCGCGCGATGGGCAAGAAGATCAAGTCGGAGATGGACGCGCAGCGCGACCGCTTCGTCGGCGGCGCCGTCGAGCGCGGCCTCACCCGCGACAAGGCCAATGAAATCTTCGACCTGTTGGCGAAATTCGCCGACTACGGCTTCAACAAGAGCCATGCCGCCGCCTATGCGCTGATCGCCTATCAGACCGCCTGGTTCAAGGCCCATTACCCCGTCGAATTCATCGCGGCGTCGATGACCTTCGAGAAAAGCAACACCGACAAGCTGGCCGAGTTTCGCCACGAGGCCAGGCGCCTCGGGATCGTTGTCGAGCCGCCGTCGATATGCCGCTCGGGGGCCGATTTCGACGTGGCGCCCGGCAAGGATGGAAAGCTGGCGATCCGCTATGCGCTCGGCGCGATCAAGGGCGTCGGCGACGGGCAGGCGGCCTCCATCGTTTTTTCGCGCGGCGAAAAGCCCTTCTCAAGCCTCGCCGATTTCGCCCGGCGGATTAACCCGCGCGAGGTTAATAAGAAGGTGCTCGAAAACCTCGCCTGCTGCGGCGCCTTCGACGAGCTTGAGCCCGACCGCGCCCGCGTATTCGCCGGCGCCGAGACCATCCTCGCCTGCGCCAACCGCTGCGCCGACGAGCGGCAGATGGGCCAAAACGCGCTGTTCGGCGAGGAGCAAAACGAGAGCCTCGCGTTGCCCAAGACGGCGCCCTGGACCGCCGCCGAGCTGTTGCGGCGCGAGTTCGACGCGGCTGGGTTTTTCCTCTCCGGCCACCCGCTCGACGCCTATCGCGGCGTTTTGAAGCGCCTGCGGCTCGCCCGGTGGAGCGAGTTCGTCGTGGCGGTCAAGCGCGGCGCCTCGGCGGGGAGGGTGGCGGCGATCGTGCTCGACCGCGCCGAGCGGCGCACGAAATCGGGCTCCAAAATGGGCATCGTGCAGTTCTCGGACGACTCCGGGCAATATGAGGCGATCATGTTCCAGGAGGGGCTCGACCAATACCGCGACCTCCTGGAAAAGGGCGCGGCCGTACTCGTCACGCTCTCGGGGAGCCTGGAGGGCGACGAGGTGCGGGCGCGCATCGTCGCGGCCGAATCGCTCGCCGCCGCCGCGGCGCGCGCGCAAAAGGGACTGCGGATTTTCGTCCGCGACGCCGGGCCGCTCGACGGCATCAAAACCCGGCTTTCCGCCAAGGGGGAAGGCGAGGTCTCGCTGGTCGTGATGCGCGACGCCTCCGGCGAGGAAATCGAGATCAAGCTCCCCGGCGGCTATCCCGTCGGCGCGGAGGTCGCGGGCGCGTTGAAGGCGATTCCGGGCGTGATCGCGGTGGAGCATGTGTGAGGCGGGAGCGAGCTTTAACCACGCTTCTTAACTAACTGAAAACAAAGGTTCATAGGAATTTACCATAAAGCCGCGCGGCGGATCGCGCGGCTTTATGGATTTTCGCGCGAGAGTGTGTGGTTTTATAACATCTTGAAACCGCGGTGATTTTTGGGCGCTTAAGCGTGTGATTTATTAACCATAGCGAGCGTGGTTTTTTAATTTTGGGAATGGCGAGCGCGAACATTGTGCCGCCAAGCCGCGCGGATTACCTATTGCAAAGCCTCGCGATGGATGCCCCATGCCCAAAACCCTCGATCTCCTCCACGACGATCCGCGCCGCCTGAGCGAAGCGCGCGACCGCCATCCCGAGAAGGCGCATCGGCCGGACAGCCCCGTCCTACGCAAGCCGGCTTGGATCAGGGTCAAGGCGCCGGGCTCGGCGCTTTGGCGCGAGACCAGCGCGCTGCTCGAGGGCAGGGGCCTTTCCACCGTCTGCCAGGAGGCGGCCTGTCCCAACATCGGCGAATGCTGGGAGCAAAAACACGCGACCTTCATGATCATGGGCGAGGTCTGCACGCGGGCCTGCGCCTTCTGCAATGTCGCGACCGGGCTACCGGCCGCGCTCGATCCCAGCGAACCCGAGCGCGTGGCTCTGGCGACGGCCGATCTTAAGCTCGCGCATGTCGTCGTCACATCGGTCGACCGCGACGATCTTGCCGACGGCGGCGCCGCGCATTTCGCGCGGACGGTCGAGGCGATCCGCGCCCATTGCGCAGGCACGACGATCGAAATCCTGACCCCGGACTTTCTGCGAAAACCCGGCGCGCTGGAGATGGTCGTCGCGTCGCGCCCGGATGTTTTCAACCACAACCTCGAAACCGTGCCCGGCCTTTACCCCGGCGTGCGGCCCGGCGCGCGCTATTTCCATTCGCTGCGGCTGTTGCAGCGGGTCAAGGAGCTCGACCCCGCGATCTTCACTAAATCCGGGCTGATGGTCGGGCTTGGCGAGAAGCGGAGCGAGGTCGCCCAGGTTATGGACGATCTGCGCACGGCCGAGGTGGATTTCCTCACGCTCGGCCAATATTTGCAGCCGACGCGCAAACATCACGAGGTCGTCGAGTTCGTGACTCCCGAGGCCTTCAAGGCCTATGAAACGCTCGCCTACGCCAAGGGTTTCGAGATGGTCGCGGCCTCGCCGCTGACGCGCTCGTCGCATCACGCCGGCGCGGATTTCGAGCGCCTGCGCCAAAAGCGCGCCGCTAAAACGGCGCCGCCGCCGGCTGGTTGACCGGCGGCGACTTAAACTCGGGAAGATTGGCGTCAGACGCCCAGCACGCCATGAATCTCGGCGAGCGTCGCCTTTTCGTTGTCGCTGACCTGGACGCCGCCAAAGCCCAGGAATCCGCTTCCCGCGGCTTCCGCGACGAGCTGGGAGACGTGCCCGAGCCAGGTCTTGAAGGCCGCGGCGTCGGCCGGCGCCTTGGCGTCGACGATCGCCGCCGCGCGCTTCAATTCACCGAGCGCCTTGCCCTTTAGTTCGCTGATCGGAGCGCCGGCGACAAGAGCCTGCACGCCGTCGCGGGCTGCGGTGCGCCCCTCGGATGTCAGCAGATCCTCCGCCACGGCCTTGATCAATTCGTCGCTGGCGCTGGTCTTCGCGGCCGCCAGCTCCTTGGCTTCGGCCCAGCCTTCCCTGATCGTCGTGAAGAAGCCGATGGGATCGGCGGCGGTGATGGCGAAGCCCGCCAAGAGCGGGCTCTCCAGCAAGGTCTTCCACTCGTCGGCGGTAAAATCGCTCTTGGTCGCCATGCTTCAGTCTCCACTTTCGAAACGATCTCGGCGCGACATCGCGCCGAAGGGATTGTCTGCCGCCCATGTGAAAAACGTTCGGCCCGGGCCAATCTGGGGCGCGGGGAGGGGGAATGCAAGGCGTGTCGGGGCGGGGAGCCGGCTTGCATTTCCGCGAAGCGTCAGCGTCCAGCTTCCACGCGCCCATCGCCCGCCGCCGAGTCGACATGGAAAGGGATCGCCTATCCCATGTCGCCTCGCCGCGGCTTGCTCATTCGCTCATATGGTTGTTGCGCTGCGCGTCCATCAGCTTCTTTTCGTCCTCGGGCGTAAGCTTCGGCCGATCGATCGTCAGCGTCAGCTTGTCGAGCTTGCCGGTGAAGCGGAACGGAACCTGATAGTCGTGATCGTCCACGGGCGTGCCGGTGTCTGCGCCGACGTCGAAGTTTTCGTCCCATTGCAGCAGCAGGGGGATCGTATGCTCCATCTGCCGGGTGGCGACGACCTGCCCGTCGACCTTGAGGACGCCCGTGCCGCCGCGGCCGATGCCGCTCATATTGTTGAAAGCCAGCGTGCCGATGCCGAGCCCGTCATATTTGAAGTCGAACTCCAGCGTGTGCTTGCCGAGCGAGAGCGCTTGTGGCCCCTCCCAACGGATGCGCTTGTAATCGACGAGGTTCCAGAGGAACACCGGCTTGCCCTTCAAAAGATAGAAGCCGTAACCGGCGAAGCGGCCTCCCTGCGTCACGATCATGCCTTCGGCGCCGCCTTGGGGGATCTCCACCTCCGCCTTGAAGTTGTAGGAGGCGTCGAGAAGGTTCGGCGCGTCGCCGTTCGGCGTGCCCGTCATTTCGCCGGAGTAGGTGAACACGCTGCGCCCGGCGGTGAGACTGGGCTTCGGGCTTATGACGCGCGTCGCCACGGACGCGTCAAGCGGCAGAACCTGGTATTTGGCGGCCTCGGTCCAGAACAGCCGCTCCAGCTCCTTCAACTTGCCCGGATATTTGTCGGCGACGTTCTCGTACTGCGTCCAGTCCTTGTTGAGATCGTAAAGCTCATAGGGGAAGTTCGCCGGGTCCTGGCTGACGGCGCCGACGACTTTCCACGGCGGCCGCTGGACCTTGGTGCTGGCGATCCAGCCGTCGTGATAGATCGCGTGGTCGCCCATCATCTCGAAATATTGCGTGTGGTGGCGCGACGGCGCGTCGGCGTTGGCCAGGTCGAAAGTGTACATCATGCTGACGCCTTCGATCGGCTTCTGCTTGATGCCGTCGACAACCTGCGGCGCCTTGATTCCCGTCGCCTCGAGCAGCGTCGGCACGATATCGATCACGTGATGGAACTGGTTGCGGATGCCGCCCTTGTCCTTGATGATCTTCGGCCAGGAAATGGCCACGCCCTGCCGCGTGCCGCCGAAATGCGAGGCGATCTGCTTGGTCCAGGAGAAGGGCGTGTCGAAGGCCCAGGTCCACGGCACCGCCATGTGATTATAGGTCTGGTCCGAGCCCCAGAGATCATAGAAATATTTGAGCTGGGCTTCGACCGGCAGTTCGACGCCCTGGAGCGACGCGACCTCGTTCGGCGTGCCGATCAGCGTTCCTTCCGCGGAAGAGCCATTGTCGCCGCTGATGTAAATGATCAGCGTGTTGTCGAGCTTGCCCATGTCCTCGACCGCCTGGATCACGCGGCCGATTTCATTGTCGTCATAGGCGAGATAGGCGGCGTAGACCTCGACCTGTTTGATGAACAGTTTCTTTTCGTCCGCCGAAAGTTCGTCCCAGTTCTTCAGCAGATCATGCGGCCAGGGCGTCATTTTCGCGTCTTGCGGAATAACGCCGAGCTTCTTCTGGTTCTCGAAGATCTGGTCGCGCAGCGCGTTCCAGCCCTTGTCGAACAGATGCATGTCGCCGATCTTCTTGATCCACTCCGGCGTCGCGTGATGCGGCGCATGCGTCGCGCCCGGCACGTAATAGAGGAAGAAAGGCTGCTCCGGGTCGAGCGCGTCTATGCGCTTCATATAGGAGATCGCCTCGTCGGCCTGCGCGGTGATCAGATTCCACTTTGGATTGCCGATATAGGGGTAAATCGCCGACATATTGCGGAACAGGTTCGGCTGCCACTGGTTGGCGTCGCCGCCGATGAAGCCATAGAAATACTCGAAGCCCATGCCGATCGGCCATTGATCGAAGGGGCCGTCCTGACTCGCCTGGAATTCCGGCGTGTTGTGGTCCTTGCCGAACCAGGACGTGCGATAGCCGTTGTCCTTCAGTATGCGGCCGATGGTGGCCTTGTCGCGAGTGATGATCGAGTCATAGCCGGGAAAGCCGGTCGCCTGCTCGGCGACCACGCCGAAACCAACGGAATGGTGATTGCGGCCGGTGATCAGCGCGGCGCGGGTCGGCGAGCACAGCGCCGTCGAATGGAAATTGGTGTAACGAAGACCGTCCCTGGCGATCCTGTCCAGATTGGGCGTCGGGATGACGCCGC
>PLZT01000474.1 GCA_003152255.1 Methylocystaceae bacterium
TCACTTACACTCCTGCGCGACGCGGGCCAGCGCGTCCGATAGGCCCTTGAGCGAATAGCTGTCGACCGTCGTCGCGCCCTTGGCGGAGGCGGCCTTGACGGAGAGTTTGGAGCCCGTCCTCAGCGCCTCGACGAACTCCTTCTCCTTGGCCGGGTTCTTCACCCAGGCGTTCATGCCCTTGGTGACGAGTTCGAACTTATCGTCGTCGACGTCGGCGGTCGCGGCCCCGCCGTCCTTGGTGGCGTAGCCAAGGTTGATCGCCACCTCGTTGCGCACGCCCTCGCCGGGGCGGGTGGAGATGAAGACGAAGGCCTGCGTGTCCTTCATCTTGGCTTTCGGCTGGCGCTCCTTGGGCGAGCCGAGCGCGTAGCAGGTCTTGTCCTTGCCTGCCGCCGCGTAGGCGCCCCAGTCGCCGTAGCTCCCGAGCTGCTCGGGCTTGCCCGCGCCCTTTTTGGCGTCCTTCTTCTCGGAGGTGCTTTCCGCGTCGGGTTTGGGCTTGGCTTTGGTCCTGGCCAGCGCGGCCGGGCCGGCGCATAGCAGCGCGGCGCCCGCGAAAGCGAGCAGCATGGTCCGGAACGCGCCGGGGCGAAAGGGGTTTGACGAGTCGTTGCGCATCATGGGCGAAGTCTAACGCTCGAAGGTTAACCGAACAAGAGCCGAGCCGTTGTTCACCCGTCCTTCTTGGCGGCCATCAGATAATTCACGTCGGTGTCGCGGCTCTTGCGCCAGCTTCGCGTGAGCGGCTGGAACGTCATGCCGGCGCGGTCGATCTCGCGCATTCCGGCGTGGCGCAGCCATCCCGCGAGTTCGTCGGGCCGCACGAATTTGTCGTGGTCGTGCGTGCCGCGCGGCACCCAGCGCAACACATATTCCGCGCCGACGATCGCCAGCGCATAGCTCTTGAGCGTGCGGTCGATCGTCGCGAGGAACAGCAGTCCGCCGGGCTTCACCAGCCGCGCCAGCGTGGCGACGAAGGCCTTTTGTCCCTCGACATGCTCGATCACCTCGAGCGCGGTCACGATGTCGAAAGTCGCGCCGCTCTCGGCGAGCGCCTCGGCGGTGACGTTGCGATAGTCGATTTCGAGCCCCGACTTTTTGGCGTGACGCTTGGCGACCTCGATATTGTTGGGCGCGGGGTCGACGCCCGTCACATCGGCCCCGAGTTCGGCCAATGATTCGGCCAAAATGCCGCCGCCGCAGCCGATATCGGCAAGGCCGAGCCCTTCGAGCGGCTGCGCCGAAAAACGGTCGCGATGCAGATAGCGCACAGCGAGATCGCGGACATAATCGACGCGGATCGGGTTGATCTCGTGAAGAATCCCCATCTTGCCCTTGGCGTCCCACCACAGATCGCCAAGCCGGTTGAAACGGTCGACGTCAGCCGGATTGACGCTGGCGGAAGAGGGACGGGGAGTTTGGTCGGGCACGGGAACCTCGTTCTTGCGGCGCTTTTTTCGTACGGGATGGGGTTATAGCCTGTCCATGCGAAAGCGGAAAACGGCGGGCGCGTTCCTTCTCCCACTTGTGGGAGAAGGTGGCTCCGCGAAGCGGGGTCGGATGAGGGTTTTGGGGGAAGAGTGCGCGAAGGAAGGTTGGCCCGTCGCGGCGTCGCGCTTGCAGGCGCTGACGTTCGGCAGGCATATTGTGGGCGTTGAAGCTTGAATATATTCAGAAAGCAATGAAGCCAAAACTATTTTCAACGCAGATCTCAGAAATACTGCTTTTCCCTATCCTTATGTCTTTTTCTGAAACTACAACTGTGGGCCGACCAGGTAACCTAAATACACCTTTTATAATCACTGTGTTTTTGTTCAACAGTCTGATATTTAGAACTTCCGAGTCGCGCCTATCGTAAACAATTAAAGTACTAAAATCCGGGCGTTCGCGGCGAGCCAAGGGATGAACCCAAAGTTCATTATTTGTAACTCTAGCTATAATCTCGTTCTGATCGTCGTAAAGACGCGATGTCCGAAGTCTTATAGCTCCATTATCGAGCCCGTCAGCTGAAATTATTTCCTGTCCCCCCATCGTCAAAAGCGCCGCCGGCCTTGTCGGCCCGTAAGTAACCCCTCCTCCAGAATATATGGCAAAATTGTTCTCAGGGATGCTACATCTCGTTTCAGGGCGCGGGAGGTTAGATGGAACAAGAAGTCCTTCGTTCTTTGCTAGCTCCCGTTTGTCGTGCTCTGACTTTAAAACAAAGAACAGGCTGAAGAATACAGCGCCGCATACTAACCCTGCAATCAAACGATCTATTTTCTTTATTTCTGAGTGCTGCGCAATAGCGACGCACGGTATCACTGTTGCAAGAAACAGCAGAACGCCTACCGCCACCATGTTGTCTATCAACATGCCGACCGCTGCCAGGGGAAAAGCGAGCATCCCTAGCGAATCACTTAGGCTTGCTTTTGGAAGCCATCCCTTTCCGGAAGGTGCAGGAGACGCGGGTGCCGGCGGTGTCGGCGAAAAAGACTTCCGCCTAATTTTCTCTCGACTTCGCTCTTCGGCTCTTATCTGTTGTCTGGTTTCACCCGCCATATTGATAATATGGACTGTGCGCGAATGATTCCGCAACAGCCATCAGACCAGCGAGTTGTGGATAACGCCCCGCGCAACCGTGCTCGCATAATTGCCCCCTTCGCACATCCCACCCACTCCGCACGCACCCTCATCCGACCCCGCTTCGCGAGGCCACCTTCTCCCGCGGGCGGGAGAAGGGAGCGCCCCGGCCCACGAATTTCCGCTTTTCGCCCCACTCGGGCTATAACCCCGGCCGCGCGATTCCCGCTTTCCTCCATTCCGGTCACCCATGTCACGTCTGGTCATGAAATTCGGCGGCACCTCGGTCGCCTCAGTCGAGCGCATCAAGAATGTCGCGCGGCACGTCAAGCGCGAGGCCGCGGCGGGTCATGAGGTCGCGGTCGTGGTCTCGGCCATGTCCGGCAAGACCAACGAGCTCGTCTCCTGGTGCAAGGAGGCTTCGCCTCTGCACGACATGCGCGAGTATGACGCCGTGGTCGCCTCTGGCGAACAGGTGACGGCGGGGCTGCTCGCCCTGGCGCTGCAACAGGCGGGCCTTGCCGCGCGCTCCTGGCAGGGCTGGCAGGCGCCCGTGCTGACCGACGACGCCCATGGCGCCGCGCGCATCTTGAGCATCGAGCCCGCCGGCGTTCTCGAAGGTTTCGCGAGAGGCGAGGTCGCCGTCGTGGCGGGGTTCCAGGGCGTGCATCGCCCGACCAATCGCATCACCACGCTGGGACGCGGCGGCTCCGACACCAGCGCGGTGGCGCTGGCGGCGGCGGTCAAAGCCGACCGCTGCGACATATATACCGATGTCGACGGCGTCTACACGACCGACCCGCGCATCGTGCCCAGGGCGCGGCGCATGGACAAGGTGGCTTTCGAGGAAATGCTGGAGATGGCGTCGGCGGGCGCCAAGGTGCTGCAAGTGCGCTCGGTGGAGGTCGCGCTGAAGCACGACATGCCGACCTATGTGCGCTCCTCCTTCGATGACCCCGACCATCCAGGAAGGGGAACGCTGATCTGCAAGGAGGAGGATATCGTGGAAGCCCAAGTTGTCACAGGCATCGCCTTCTCGCGCGACGAGGCGCAGATCACCTTGCGGCGCGTCGCCGACAAGCCGGGCGTCGCGGCGAGTGTGTTCATGCCGCTGGCCGAGGCCGGCATCAATGTCGATATGATCGTGCAGACGATCTCGCAGGACAATATGACCGACATGACCTTCACGGTAGGCGCGGCGGATTACGACCGCGCCCGCGCGCTGCTGGAGAAGACGCGGAGCGACATCGGCTACGCCGCGATCGTCGGCGCGCGGGATGTCGCCAAGGTCTCGGCGATCGGCGTCGGCATGCGCAGCCACGCCGGCGTCGCCGCGCGCGCCTTCCGGGCGCTGTCGGAAAAAGGCATCAATATCCGCGCCATCACCACCTCGGAGATCAAATTCTCGGTGCTGATCGACGCGGCCTATACCGAACTCGCGGTGCGCACGCTGCACACGCTCTACGGCCTCGACAAGGAAGACTGAGGAAGCGCTCGGGAGCGCGTCTCCCGGGCGCCAAAAAAACTGTGTGTCAATCGCGTCTTGCCGCGCGCGGGCGCTTTTTCGACTTTCTGGAACAGATTACCATCCGCGGACGTGTGGGGGACATTCGAGGCGCCGATGAGTCGTGTTTTGCAAAACTTCCTGGAGCGTTTCGTTCGACAGGGAAATCTCGAGGTCGAGACGGCCTCGGGCGCTTGCTTTCGGCTCGGCGACGGGACGGGGCCGCCCGCCGAGATTCGCTTCGCCGATTCCGCGGCGGAGTGGCGCCTGCTGTTCGATCCGGAACTCGCCGTCGGCGAACTGTTCATTGATGGAAGGTTGATCGTCACGCGCGGCGCGATTTTCGACGTGCTGACGATAGCGACGCGCAATATCGCGCTCGCCGACCAGCCGCGATGGCTGGCGGCCGTTCAAAAATGGCGCGGCCGGCTGAAACGGTGGGGCCAGCGCAACTCCCTCGCGAGCGCGAGACGCAACGGCGAGCATCACTACGATATCGATCCCCGAATCTACGATCTGTTTCTCGACTCCGACAGACTATATTCCTGCGCCTATTTCGAGACGCCGGACCAGTCGCTGGATGAGAGCCAACTCGCCAAGAAGCGCCACATAGCCTCCAAGCTGCTCGTCGAGCCCGGCCATCGCGTTCTCGACATCGGCAGCGGCTGGGGCGGTCTCGCGCTCTATCTCGCGCAGGCCTGCGACGCCCAGGTCACTGGCGTAACGCTTTCGCGCGAGCAGATCGCCATCGCGCGCAGGCGGGCGGAAGACGAGGGTCTCACGTCGAAGGCGGCCTTCGCGCTGACGGACTACCGCGACGTGGATCAGATCTTCGACCGGGTCGTGTCGGTCGGCATGTTCGAGCATGTCGGGCTTGGCTATTACGACGCCTTTTTCCAACGCGTCGCGAAATTGCTGACGGACGATGGCGTCGCGCTGATTCATACGATTGGCAATACCGGCGCGCCGATGCCGACGGCGCCGTGGATCGTAAAATACATTTTTCCCGGCGGCTACATTCCCAGCCTATCCGAGATCCTGCCGTCGATCGAGCGCGCGGGGCTGATTGTTTCCGACGTGGAGATTCTGCGGCTGCATTACGCTGAGACCTTGCGGCATTGGCGCGAGCGGTTCATGGCCCGCCGCGCGGAGGCCGTGGCCATATCGGGCGAAAAATTCTGCCGCATGTGGGAGTTTTATCTCTCGCTGTGCGAAGCCGCCTTCCGAGCAGGAATCAACGTCGTGTTCCAGATTCAACTGGCCAAGAAAGTGGACGCGGCCCCGCTTACCCGCGACTACATCGGCGGCCGCGAGGGCGTCTTGCGCGCGAAGGAGGCGCGGGAGTTGGAGCCGGGTTGACGGGACATGCGGCGAATGGGAGACGATCCCTTATGTTCGGCGCCGCGAATTTCATATGGCGATGATGTTATAATGGGCCGCCTGATGCAATAATCAAAACCAGCGGAGATAAGCCATGCGTATCTTAATGATTGTCACAATCCCCGTCGAGACCGGCAACGCGGCCGCCAAGGCCGGAAAGCTCGGCGCGACGATCGGATCCATTCTGGCGGATTTGAAACCGGAGGCGGTTTATTTCACCGACCGCGACGGCCAGCGCGCGGGCTATATTATTCTCGATTTGCCCGACGCCTCCCATATCCCGGCGGTCTCGGAGCCTTTTTTCCTCGCCTTCAACGCCAAAGTCGAGATTCACCCGGTGATGATCCCCGCGGATCTCGAAAAGGCGAGCGGCGCGATCGACCAAGCGGCCAAAAAATACACCTAATCCGGGGGGCGGGAGCGAAACTCTCTTCCCCCGATAGCCCCCGCGCCCGCTTCGCGCTATCATTCCGGCATGAACGCGCTCCCGCAAACCCGCCTCACCGTCGACGATTTCCTCGCCTGGAGCGAAAGCCAGCCGGGGCGCTATGAACTCGTCGATGGCGTGGTTGTCGCGCAAGTCGCCGAGCACGCGTCGCACGCGGAAATGAAGCTCGCGGTCTGGGTGGCCCTGCGCGACGCCATAGCCAGGCGCGGAGCGCCCTGTCACGTGCTGCCGGACGGGATGGCCGTGCGGGTGAACAAATCCACCATCTACGAGCCAGACGCGCTGGTCTATTGCGGACCAAAGCTGCCGCCGGACGCGCTGCTGCTCGAGAACCCGATGATCCTGGTCGAGGTCGCCTCGCCCTCNNAAGCTCAGCGGCTATTTCAGCGTGGCCAGCGTCGTGCATTATCTCATTGTCTATCCTGACGAATCCCTGGTGATCCACCATCGGCGCATCGAGGACGGCAAGATTTTGACGAGCATTTTGCGCGAGGGGGCGGTGACGCTCGATCCGCCGGGACTGGAGTTCGGGCTTTCCCAGCTATATGGCGAGCAGGCCTGACGGCGGCGCGCCAAGGGCAGCGGCGACGGGCCGCGGTTGTCATTTTCGCGCCGAGGCCCCACGTTCTTAAAATGGAGGCCATCGAGTGAAGGGATCAAATCATGTCCAATATCGCGGTCCATAACGGCGCATGGGTTCTCGTCGGGGACGGGCGCAGGGCGCTGTTCCTATATAATCACGGCGATCCCGACCTGTTGGATTTGCGCGTCATCGACGCGCGCGTCGATGAGAATCCGTCCACGCACGACCAGGGAACGGCCGCGCCGGGGCGACTCGCCGCGCGCCTCGGGCCGCGTAGCGCCGTGGAGACCACCGATTGGCATGAAGTCGAAAAAGAGCATTTCGCCAAGGAGATGGCCGAGCGGATCAACAAAGCGGCCGAAAGCGGCGAGCTGAAGGAAATCGTGATCGTCGCGCCGCCGCGCGTGCTCGGCGAAATCCGCAAGGACCTTTCGGTAAAGGCGCAGGCGAAGGTGAAGGGCGAGCTTGATCGCGATCTCACGCATCATCCGCTGCCCGAAATCGAAAAGGCGCTGGCCCGACAATTCGCGCAGCCGGCGTAAAGGCGGGGCGCTGCGGCGAGGCGGGCTTAAAAGCCAAAGCCTCGCCGCATCAACTCGCGGCCAGCACGATGAGCACGGAGAGAGTCGCGATCCTGCCGCCGGCGCGCTATCAAAGCTTCCCCTTCAAATCATAGAGCGCCGCCAGCGCCTCGCGCGGCGTCAGCGCGTCCGGGTCGATGGCTTTCAGCGCCTCTCGCAGCGGATCGCGCGTTTTCAACGGCGCCGGGGCGTGCGAAAACAGCGGCAGATCGTCGATCGTTTTTTCGAGCGGCGCGCGCCGGTCGCCCGCCTCGAGCCGCGCCAAAATTTTGTGCGCGCGAGCGACGACGCTCTTGGGAAGGCCAGCCAATTCCGCGACATGGACGCCATATGAGCGATCCGCCGCGCCCGCGATCACCTCGTGCAGAAACACGATCTCGCCCGCGTGATCCGTCACCTTCATCGTCAGATTCATGAGCCGGGACAAGCGCTTGGTGAGCTGCGTCAATTCGTGGAAATGCGTCGCGAACAGCGCGCGGGAGCGGTTCGACTCATGCAAATGCTCGATCGCCGCCCAGGCGATCGAGAGGCCGTCGAAGGTCGCCGTGCCGCGGCCGATTTCGTCGAGAATGACCAGGGAGCGCGGCCCGGCGCAGTTCAAAATCGCAGCGGTTTCAACCATTTCGACCATGAAGGTTGAACGCCCCCGCGCGAGGTCGTCCGAGGCGCCGACGCGGGAAAACAGCCGGTCGACGACGCCGATTCGGGCGCGCTCGGCCGGCACATACGACCCAGCCTGCGCCAGCAGCACGATCAGCGCATTCTGCCGCAAGAACGTTGATTTGCCTGCCATATTCGGGCCGGTGACGACGGCGATCCGCCCGCCCGAAAGATCGCAGTCGTTGGGCGCGAAGGCCTTGCCCCGCGCTTGCAGCGACGCTTCCACCACTGGATGCCGTCCGCCTTTAATATCAAAGTCCAGCGAGGCGTCGACATGGGGGCGGGTCCAGTCGCGCCGGCTGGCGAGCTCCGCCAGCGCCGCGACCAGATCGAGCCGGGCGAAGCTCTGGCTTAACCGCTGGAGATCGCTGGTTTTCGCGCATATTCGCGCACGCAACGCGTCAAAAAGCGCATTTTCGCGCATCAGCGCGCATTCGCTGGCGCTGTCGATCTTGGCGTCGAGCTCGACGAGTTCGCGGGTCGAAAAACGCATCGCGTCGGCCATCGTCTGACGATGGGTGAACGTCGCGTCGAACGGCGGCCGCAGCAGCCGCTCGCCTTGCGCCGAAGGAACCTCGAAAAAGAACCCCAGAAAATTATTGTGCTTTATCTTGAGCTGCCTGATTTCGGTCAGCTCGACATATTTCGCTTGAAATCCGGCGACAATTTGGCGGCTCTGGTCGCGCAGCTCGCGGGCCTCGTCGAGCTCGGCGTCGACGCCAGGCGCGATAAAGCCGCCGGCGCGGCGGTCGAGCGGCGGCTCCTTGACGAGGCTTCGCGTAATCTCTTGTTCCAGCTCGCAATCAGCGCCGGCGAGTTCAGTGATGTCGGCCGCGACCTCGCGTGGCGCCGCCTCGAAACCGGCCAGTCCCGCGATGCCCCGCGCCGCCGCCAGCGCCACGGCGACCGCGGCGAGGTCGCGCGGGCCGCCGCGTTGCAAGGCGAGCCGCGACAACGCGCGGGAGAGATCGGGCGCGCGGGCCAGCCGCGCGCGCAACCCCTCGCGCAGACTGGGGTTTTCCACGAAAAACCCCACCGCGTCGAGCCGGCCGGCGACTTCGTTTTGGTCGGTCGAGGGCGCGCCGATGCGCTCAGCTAAGAGCCGCGCGCCGGCCGGCGTCACCGTGAGATCGACGACGGAGAGCAGCGACCCCTCGCGCGCGCCGGAGAGCGTCCGCGAGATTTCGAGATTGGCTCTGGTCGCGGCGTCGATGTCGAGCGTCTTGCTGTCGCGCTGACTCAAGGGCCGGGCCAGCGCCGGGCGCTCGGCCTTTTGCGTGCGCTCGACATAGAGGATGGCGCAGGCGCAGGCGGCAAGCTCGGCCGGCGTCAGCGCGCCAAAGCCCTCCAGCGTCGCGACGCCGTAGAACTCCATCAGCCGGCGCTCGGCGGAGGCGCCCTCGCCAGCGTCGCGGCCGAGCGGCGTCACCGGCGCGCCGCGCGCCGCCAGAATTTCGCTCAAAGAAGCGTCGCGATAAAGCGTCTCCGCGACGACGATCTCGCGCGGCTCCAGCCGCGCCAATTCGCCGGAAAGATCGGCCTCCGCGCGCTCCACGACCGTGAAGGCGCCGGTCGAAATATCGACGCAGGCGAGCCCGTAGAGCCAGCCGCTGTCCACGCCCCGAGCGCGCGCCAGCGCCGCGAAAGCGTTCGGGCGGGCGGGATCGAGCAGCGTCTCCTCGGTGATGGTGCCGGGCGTGACGAGCCGCGTCACGTCGCGTCGCACGACGGATTTGGCGCCGCGCTTCTTCGCCTCGGCGGGGTCTTCGAGTTGCTCGCAGACCGCGACGCGATGGCCGAGCGCGATCAGCTTTTGCAGATAGTCGTTGGCGCGCTCGACCGGCACGCCGCACATCGGAATATCCTCGCCGCGATGCTTGCCGCGCTTCGTCAGCATGATGCCGAGCGCCCGCGACGCGACGACGGAATCCTCGAAAAACAATTCGTAGAAATCGCCCATGCGGTAAAACAACAGGCAATCCGGATTGGCCGCCTTGATCTCGATATATTGCGCGATCATCGGCGTCGGCGCGTCGCTTTTGTTGTCGCGGGCGATGGTCCCTGGGGTGTCGGCGGGCTTGTGCATGGCCGGCACGCTAGCAAGGTTTATGGCGGTTCGCTACTTACGGCGAGCGCGCGCTGTTCATGCGCGACGCCTTACCGTCGGCGTCGGCACCGGCTCCGAATTTTCCAGTTTTGTCAAAAAACGGTGCGGCTTTTGTAGCGCTCGCTCCACCGCGTCGTGTCGGAAATTAGGTATTGCGCCCGGCCCTGGCTGAATAACAACGTCACTGGCCGGTGGAGTGATTTTGCAGGTCGGACATGAGCCGGAACTGTCAAGAACACTCGTGCAATTGACATGCGAGAAAATTCGTCGCGGGCCGCGCCTCGGCGCGTGATGCGCTTCGCCCCATGCGGCGAGACCATACAAGACCGGCCACAGGGCCTCGCCTTGTTTGGTCAGAATGTAGTTGCTCTGTCCAGTTCTATACTCTTCGCGCCTGAGCACCCCAGAATCGACAAGCTTGGCCAAGCGCGAGCTGAGTGTCGCTTTGGGGATGTCAAGGTGATCGAGGAAATCGTTGAAGCGGGACACCCCCAAAAAGCAGTCGCGAATTATAAGCATGGTCCATCGCTCGCCTACAAGTTCGAGCGCGCGTGCGACCGGGCAATCCTGCTGATCGTAGTTTTGCGCCAACGCCATGAAGCCCGGTCCTCTCTTCAAAAATCTCGAACTCCACGCGGATACGTGACCTATCACCGCCGCGAACCAGCTTGTCACCGCCGAACTTGGCGCTCGAAGCTATCCGAGCCCGGATATTTCGTTCCACACATAGCAGAGTTCCGCGCCAAGATCGAAGATAGGTCTTGTCAATGAACCTGCCATCGCCTACCGTAAGTTCAATGAGCAGACCTCTGGCCTTCCTGATCGCGAGAGGCCCTAAGCTCAGGTAGCGACGGCATAAGAGGAGCGAGGACATGCCATTATGGAAAGTCTATCACCCTGTCGGGGCGTTTACCGCTGAAGATAAAAAGGGTTTGGCCGAGCGCATCACTTCCGTCTATGCGAGCGTGCCCATTCCTAAATTTTATGCCGTGATCATTTTTGAAGAGATTCCGGCGGGCTCCTGCTTCGTAGGAGGTAAAGCCCACGACAAGTTCGTGCGCTTCAGGATTGATCAAATCGCGAGGACGATTCCTGGCCCGATCCTCAGAGAATGGTGGATGAGGACGCTTGATGAAGTCATCGCGCCTTGGGTCAAGGACAGGGGATACGACTGGGAAATTTCCATTGATGAGACCCCATTCGATTTGTGGTCTCTTCAAGGAGAGTTGCCCCCGCCCTTTGAATCGGTCGGTGAAAAGCGGTGGGTGAAGGAAAATAAGGCAAGTCCCTATAGCTTGGCGGAACGACTCCCGGTCAATCTCCTTCTCGCGCCAGGGTTGGCGGACCGCTAAATTCCAGATCAAATTGGACGGGAACGCTGACTTTCTTTTTTGAATTCAACATTCCCGCACATGCGAGCGTCTTTTAAAAAGGCTCAATTCGCATTAGTTATGCACGCGGGCCTCACATTCAGCATCCCTGCGGCTGCGGCGAGCACCGCGCGGGGTGAAGGAGTCCGAGGGAGGACGGCGAGGTGATACCACCGCAGGTAGCTGTCTAGATATTTGGTGGCGATGCCGCGGTGGCGGCGGAGAAAGTCCTTGAGGCGCTCATGGCGG
>PLZT01000627.1 GCA_003152255.1 Methylocystaceae bacterium
ATCTGGTGTCCAAGGCCCCGCGAACCGCAATGGATCGTCACAACGCACTCTCCGCGCACCAAGCCGTATGATGCAGCAATGGCTTCATCGAATATTTCGACTATCTCCTGCACCTCGAGATAGTGATTGCCCGAGCCCAACGTGCCCATCTCACGACGCTGACGCTGCCTCGCGTGATCGGAGACCGCCGCCGGATCGGCGCCATCAACGCATCCTTGCTCCTCGATGCGTCCGAGATCCTCTGGCCGACCCCAGCCGCGCTCCACGGCCCATTTCGCCCCGCCCGTCAGCATGGCTGTCATTTCCTGCGGATCGAGCCCAATGTCGCCTTCCGAGCCAACGCCGACTGGCACATGCGCAAAGAGCGCATCGGCCAATTCCTGCTGCACCGAAACAATCTGGTCGCGCGAGAGGCCCGTGAGATGGGTGCGCACGCCGCAAGAAACGTCGAATCCGACGCCGCCGGCGGAAACCACGCCACCGGCCTTCGGATCGAAAGCGGCGACGCCGCCGATCGGAAACCCATAACCCCAATGAGCATCCGGCATCGCGTAAGACGCTCGCATAATGCCGGGAAGCATCGCCACATTCGTGACTTGCTCGAAGACTTTGCCGTCCATCTCCGTGAGCAGAGACTCGTTCGCGTAAATGATTCCCGGCGCCCGCATGGCCCCGAAAGGCGCGATCCGCCACTCCGTATCGGAAATCTTTTCGAAGCGCGAAATGTCCATCGCGACCCTCCCTCATCTGTCGTCCCGAGGAAACCCGTCGATTTCCCTCAATTTAGCGCGACGACCACGTTACACGTCGATAACGCATTGGGGCCGCCAAAGCCCTGGTTGTTCCTCGACGACGACAAGCTCGGTAAAGGTCGCCCCCTTCACCTCCACGGCCGGGGCATGGCGCTCCCTTGAAACCTTCTCGCCCAGCGCCTTCCCTTTCAGCCGGCCGTTGCTAATGTCCACGCGGAACGCGCCGAACACCATTCTTTTGTCGGCCATCTCGAACACCAATGCGTTGATCCAATCGATAAAGAGCAGGTCGAGCTTGGGCGCTTCCAGCTCGATCTCGATCTCCTTTTCGAGCTGGACGAGCCCGACGTCAGTTACAACCGCGGTCATGGCGAGCGCCGCCTGTTCAAACGCTTTTGCCGGCGTTGGCCCAAAACCGCGGATTCCCATGTCCGCGTCATGGGCAAAATGCTCCCAGCGCGGGCGAGAGAAATCGGAAAAGTCGACGTTGGACAAGCGCACACCTTCTATCAAGCCTACACCGATGCATAAGGTAATTCGCCGCGACCCGTCTATATGGCGCCGTCGGGCCAGCGGCGGTGTAAAATCACTCCGACGTTGACACACAGGCCTGCGCTAGTCAGAATCCGACCGGTGCCTTCGACGAATGGAACGTGCTTGGCAATACTCTCCATATCCCGTTTCGATGCCGCCATTTTTTCAACTCCTGCCGCGTTTGATCCGGTGAGGCCTGTTCAATGCCATCCGGTTGATCGGCAAGCAGTGTGTCCCGGGAACCCTACCCCTTTGAAGCACTTGATTTTTATGTCTCAATCACCATCTGGACTGTAAAGATGCCGCCGCGGGGCGCGGCGCTCTGCTCTGGCCCCGAATCGCCAATCGTGCCGCGACACCAGCTCAACAGGTCGCCCCTCTAAGGCTCAGCCGTCACATGGGGAACGGCCTGCGGCGATCTCGCGAGAAAGAGCTCGCGCTCACCAGCCGGAGCGAGGCCGGCCGGCGCACGGTTCTGAACCGTCTCCGCCGAATCTCTGGGCTCATCGAGCGGATTCAGGGATGAGGCAACGAGTTGGGGCAAGGCCGCCTGCGTCTACGCGATTTCGTCGACCTTTCCAGATTGGGTGACCAGTCGTGTTGCGAGGGAGCAACGGCGAGGTCGTGAATGGCGCTGTCGAGCGCTAGGCGACATGCCCTAGCGACAATCGCCGCTTATCGGGGAGAAGGAGTCTCCGGCGAGGCGGAGGGGTACGGCCCAAAGCACGCCGGCGCGGCTGGATCGGCAACGAATTTGAACGAACGGGCGCAGCCCGAGGATGGGAAACTGGATGAGTGAAACCGAGAACGCCCGCGACACGACTTTGACCTTAGCTCCGTCGAAGACGCTGCATCTCAAGCAGCGTCAGACGGAACATGGCATGGTGCGTCAGAGCTTCTCCCATGGCCGCTCCAAAGTGGTCGTGGTCGAGAAGGTGAAGCGCCGCGGTCCGGGACACGGCGAGGTCAAGCTTGCAACGCCGACCGCCGCCCCCCCGCCGGCGACGCTCGCCGGGCTCGCTCTTGCCCCGGGAAAAACGGAAGCGCCCAGCACGAAGGCGCCCGCGTTGAAACACGGTGCCGGCATAGTGCTGGGCGCTCTCACCGAGGCAGAGCGTGGAGCGCGCTCCCGCGCCCTGGTCGACGCACGTTCGCGCGAAGAGGAGGAACGGCGCCGCGCCGAGGCCGAGGCCAAGAACCGCGGCGAGCGCGAACGCGCCGAACGCGCCGGACGGGCGGCCGCCGAGGCCCGCGTGCTCGAAGAAGAGTTACGCCTTGCTCAGGAAGCCGAAACGAAGCGCAAGTCCGAGGAAGACGCGCGCCGCCGTCTCCCCGGGGCGCAAGAAAGCGTCGCCGCGCCTGCAACGCCGCCGCCGCCGGCGCCGGCGGCGCCTGCGATGCCGGCCGGGCTCGCTCCTGCCCCGGCAAAAGCGGAAGCGTCGAGCGCGAAGCCGTCGGCGCCGAAACGCGGCGCCGGCATAGTGCTGCGCGCCCTCACCGAGGCAGAGCGCGAAGCCCGCGCCCGCGCGCTGGTCGACGCCCGTGGTCGCGAGGAAGAGGATCGCCGCCGCGCCGAAGCCGAGGCCAAAGCCAGAGCCGAGCGTGAAGCTCGCGAGAAGGAAGAGCGCGCCGCCGCCGACCTGCGAAAGCGCGAGGAGGAAGCGCGTCGCCGCCTCGCCGGCGAAGGGCCGCCAGTGCACGCTCCCTCCGGGGCCCCGGCCGCGCCACGCCCGACGCCGTCGCGTCCCGCCGAAACCTCGCCGAGCGCCGAAACGAAACGCATCGTCCCCGCGTCGCCGCGCCGCGCCATCGTCGCGCCGGCGCCGGTTCCGCCGCGTCCGACGCCTTCGCGCGGCGGAGTGAAGGACAGGGGCCGCCTCACCGTCGCCACGGCCACCGCCGGCGGCGACGAGGAGCGCGTGCGTTCGCATGCGTCCTATGTTCGCCGCAACCAGCGCCTGAAGGGCCGCGTCGCCGAACCGAAGGAAAAGATCGCCCGCGAGGTCATCCTGCCGGAGATGATCACCATTCAGGAACTCGCCAACCGCATGTCGGAGCGGGCCGTCGACGTGATTCGCCTGCTGATGAAGTCCGGCGAGATGCACAAGATCACCGATGTGATCGACGCCGACACCGCGCAACTGGTGGCCGAGGAAATGGGCCATACCGTCAAGCGCGTCGCCGAATCCGATGTTGAGGAGGGTCTGTTCGACACGCCCGACACCGACAAGGATCTGTCGTCGCGCCCGGCGGTGGTCACCATCATGGGCCACGTCGAGCACGGCAAGACCTCCTTGCTCGACGCCATTCGCCACGCCAATGTCGTCTCCGGCGAGGCGGGGGGCATCACCCAGCACATC
>PLZT01000167.1 GCA_003152255.1 Methylocystaceae bacterium
CAATTCGAGCTTCGGCGCATTAAGCCCCGCGACAAGCCTTTCGATCGCACACTCGCAATTTTCTCGCTCGCCGTGTGTCGCGGCGGGGTCGTCGCGAAGGCGCTTGAGCTTTTCGATCTTCTCAAAGTCGATATGATTTGGCGCGTCGCTCATTGCGCGCCGCCTTTCCGCATGAGGCCGGCGAGGCCGATCAAGGCCGCCTCGGCGCGCCCGTCATCCTTGACGCGAGCGAACAACCCGGCTTGGCTGGGCCAGCGGCGAATCGCCTCAGAGCGCGCCGCGTCCTTTGCGCCATCCTTTCCCGGAGGAATGCCGATCGCGCGTTTCCAAACGGGCGGCGTCAGAAACGTCACGGGAAGGCCCGCAGCAGCGCAAACGCCTTCGATCACGCCCTTCGATCTTCCGAACGAAAACGCGCCGGTAGGACCTTCGCCGGGGCGGGCGGACACAAATTCGACGAAAGCCGTTGTCGCCTGCCATCTGCAAACGATGCTCGCTAGCAGCGGGGCGTTCACGTTCGGGCGGTTTGCCGGACCGTCCCTCAAAATCGGCATATCTTCGATTTCGAGCAACTCGCCAGTCGGCGAGAGAAGCGCCAGCGCGCCCTTCGAGCCGATGTCGATTCCGATGAATGAGAACATCTCCGGCCCTCCTCGATTGCGTCGAGAGCAGCGCCGATAAGGGTCGCGGGTGCGCCGTTGCCATCGCGCGTCAAGGCGCTGCGGATTGTTCCGAGGTCGGCGCCATGCTGAAGCGCGATTGAAACCACGATCGCTGCATCGCGGGCCACCGCTTCGAGCGCACCGCCCGATTTGTGAGCGTTAAGAAAAACCTCGCCTATACGGCCATCGCGATAGTGCCCAACGGTGAGGGTGTAACGGTGAAATTCGTGGCAGAACTCGATCGTCTCACCGCGGCGACGGTCCGGCAGGCGGTGGCGGTTTGTCATCGCGTCGCCTCCAGCTCTGGAAGGGCGAAACCGGCGACAGCGCGTGCCGTGGCGTCCGCAAGACCGAAGCGACGCGCGATCTTTCTTGCTTGAAGGTCGAAGGCTGAAAGGCTATTTTGGAAATCGAGCCGGCCGGGAAGCTGCTCTATATTTTGGGGGTCGCCGCTCGCTCTTGCGGGCAAGGCGGCCCTCGCCGTTTTCGGGGGCGCCATCGATTACGCGGCTTCCGTCGCGTTTTTCGCACGGAGATGTTGCCGATGCGGGCGGCGCGTGCACTCCTCGATGTAACTGTCCAACGCCGATTTGCGATACCGCACCAAGCCGCCCATCTTGACCCAGTCTGGGCCAGTTCCGAAGCGCCGATGACGCTCAAGCGTGGGAACCGAGGAGCCGAGATAGGCCGCTGCGGCAGGTGTATCGAGGAGGGGATCGTCGTTAAAAGCAGCCGACGCGGTCGTCGGGGTTTGGTTCTCTGTAAAGCTCATTTTGCGCCCTCGTTGGTGAGTGACGCTGCATAATGGCCGTTGCCGAGGCGGATAAATTGCTCAATAAGTTTTGACGTTGCGCTATTTTTGGGCGTGCCTCGCCTCAATCATCGGGACTAAACAAGCGTCCGCGAAATCATCCTCACCAATCGTCGCCATATAGCCCTTAACTTGAGCCTTATTCAGGATTGGATCGTTAGAGCGAAGCGCGATCAGTAAGGCCCACGTCATAAGTTTGAGCCAAAACGCCTCGTCTCGAGAATAGCCTTTTTCTAGCTTGCGCCGGATGGTCGATGCTTTGCCATCAACAGTCGCCGGCAAACCGGGTAGCGCCAGCAATTTATAGCCAACAGCCACCAGCGCCGGCTGCATTTCTAACGCCCGGCGCTTGCTTTCCGCTCGCGGCACGATTTCCTTGCAATAGGACAATGCAACCGCGATGCGCGAGGCCCTCAATCGCGTCAAACCTAGCGTTTCAAACGCTAGAGCAAGGGCTACCGCGTAGCGATCCGGGTCCTCGGGAAGAGGGAGCTTAGGAGCGCCGCCTTCCCCCTTGCGTGGCCCGCGTCTCCGTTGCTGCGCCTCAGCCATCCTTCAAAACTCCACGCCCGAACGCCGCGGCGCTCTCGGCGGCGGCCTTGCGTCGCTTGTCGCTCGAATGGAGATAACCGGCCGTCGTCTTTAGGTCGGCATGACCGAGGAGCGCCTGGACGGCCCGAACGTCGGCGCCAGAGGCCAGCGCGCCCGTGGCGGCGCTGTGGCGAAGATCATAGGGTCGGAAGTGCTCTATGCCCGCGCGCGCCTGCACCAAGCGCAGCACCTTGTAGACGGCGACGATCGGCTCGCCGAAGCGGCGCCCGGCGAAGACATATTCGCAGCCCTGCACGCGTGGCGTCGCGGTCAGAATTTCAATGGCCGGGTCCGAAAGGTGGATTTCTCGCTCGCCGGTTTTGCCGACAACGGTCATCTTGCGCCTTGGGATATTGACCCGCGCCCATGTGAGCGTGCGCACCTCGCCGGGACGAAGACCGCAGACCAGCGACAGCCGCAATAAATTCGCCAGCCAAGGCGAGACCTTACTCTCGCGCTCCATTTCGGCTAGCGCCTTGCCGAACGCGGCGATTTCCTCGGTCTCAAGCGCCTTGCCGATTTTCTTCGTCCGCTTCACGGCAATGTCAGCCGCAGGGTTGCGGTGATCGTCGGGAAGGATGCGCGCCCGCTTGGCGTGATTGACGGTCTTTTTGATGAGCACCACGACATAGGCGCGGTTTCGCTCGCCAGTGGTCGCCGACACGATCTTGTCAACGTCAGCCGGCGTCACATCACCGATGAGCGTTTTGCCGATCTTGGGGAGGATGAGGCGATTCGCGCGATCTTCATAATCCGCGATCGTCGCGGGGGAGAGCTTCGGCCGGTCAACCTCGTCCACCATCTTGCGCCAGACTTCGCCAAAAGTCGGCATTCCGGCGCGCGGGTTTTCCGACACGTCGACGCCCTTGCGCGCGCTGGCGAGAATTTCCCGCGCTTCGTCTCGCGCCTCGGGGAGCAATTTGAGCTGCGTCGATCCGAGCGAGACGCGGCGGCGGCGCGATCCGAGGCGGAAGTCGACGACATAGGAGGTCGCGCCCTCTGTGATCCGCACGCCGAAGCCGGAAAGAGCATCGTCCCAAACGATCCGTCGCTCGCCGGGACGGAGCGCGTCGACCATCTTCTGGGCGAGTTTCATTGTCCGAGTCCGCCGACCTAGATTGGTGACACGAGATTGATGGAGAGCCGTCAAAAAAGCGTCCGTGTCACCACCATGTCACCGGAAGGATGATGTTTCAAGATGCTTCGTAATGCCTCTTAATGGCGGAGAGCAGCCGCCATCCGACCTATAGGCTTGAAATTGATGGCTCTTGACGGCGCGTGAATATTGTTGATAAGTGGACGAAGCGGACTCTGACTCCGTCAATCTTGGTTCGAATCCAGGTCCCCCAGCCAATAAACCGGCCCGCGATCAAAAGGTTTCGCTGGCGGCCGCCAACTCCCGCGCCTTCCGTCGAGGGAGAGGTCCATCCGGTCGTAGTGGATAATCCCTCAGATTTTGCAGGTGGGGTTCTGCAATTACGGAAAATGGCGTTTGCCACAGCGCGCTCTTGTGAAGCCAAAGATAGACCTGCATCGCCAGCCAGGCATCGTGAAGCGCGTCGTGCCTTTGGCTGCGTTGTCCGATTGCGAGGCGCGAGCAAATTGCCGAAAGCGACGCGCTTCCGCCGAGGCCCAAGCCTCGATAGGCCTGCATCGTGCAATATGACGGCAGGGAGGGCATCTGTAGCCCTGCCGCCTCAAACTCACGCGCAAGAAATGATTTATCAAACTCAGCATTATGCGCGACGACAAGACCAGCAGATGAAATAAAATCGAATAATGGCGCGGCGTAATCGGAAAACGGCTGCTGATGGCGCAATATCCAGTCGTCATACCCGTGGACTTCTTCGGCTTTTGGATGGCTCTTGCGTCCAGGATCAAAAATCAGGTGAACTTGATCGAACTGAAGGACGCCAGTTAACATTTCAAAAGTCGAAAGCCTGATAGCGCCGAGGCTCACTATCCTGTCGGCGCTGTGAAGGCCTGTCGTTTCAACGTCGACGAATAGAATGCTTGCCGGCGGTCCCTTCAGCATATGCCCCTCCACAATGAAAGGGAGGATTCCACGCGGCGAGGGCGAATGTCGAGTCCGCGCGCGCCACAAACGCAAAAAAACGGCTCGCCGATATTCTGCTTGGCATTGTCTTGTTAGTGGATGATGGCTTTGCTGCTGGCGTTCGAAAAAGCGTTCCGACGAACGGAGGATGCGATGGATGTTTTCGAAGCCATCAATACGCGGATCAGCATCTCGGTTTTGAGGGATCCAGGGCCGACAGACCAGCAATGGGAGATGCTTCTGCGCGCGGGCGCGCGGGCTCCGGATCATGGCCGACTGCGGCCTTGGCGGTTTCTCATCGTGCGCGGCGAAGCGCGCGAGTTGCTCGGCCACGTCATGGCCGAGGCCTTGCGCGCGAGCAAGCCGGATACGCCTTCGGAAGCGCTCGACCGCGAACGGCGCAAACCCTTGCGGGCGCCAGCCCTGCTTGTCGTGGCCGTCGTCCCTGTCCCGCATTCCGGCGTGCCGGAAATCGAGCAAATTCTGGCGGGCGGCGCCGCGGCGCAGAATATTTTGCTCGCCGCCCACGCCCTTGGCCTTGGCGCGATCTGGCGCACGGGGGCGCCGGCCTATGACGATTATGTCGCGCGAGCCCTCGGCTTGCCCGCGCAAGGGCGCATCGTCGCCTTCATCTACCTCGGCGCGCCCCATGCTCCGGCTATGCGAAACGTCGCCGCCGAGCCGCCAAGCGCCGTGGACTGGGGGGCGACCCCGCGAGAATTCCCCCTGCCGCGGAGCTAATCAGGCGGAGGATTCATTTGGAAATATTATCCTCGTCTCGCGGCTCCTTAGGCGGCCCGATTGGCAATAGGACGAGCAGGTTGGACACTTGTCCCAATGACCAAGCGACGATCCTGTTCGCGAAAGCCGCGACGACAGCATTCGATCTCGCCTCGGCCGACGGCGCCCGGACCATGTTTGCGAGCATCGGGAACAGCGTCACCGTCACGATCGCCGCGCCGACGAGCGCCGAGGCGTTTTCCGCCGTCATCTGGCCGGTTTGTCGGCCAAGATAGGTAATCGCGACGACGAGCGGCAACGTCGTCGACGAGAGAAGCGCGAGAGCGGGCAGATCGTTTTTCGCAAGCGCGTTTTTGTAAATGCCGAGCGGCGCGATGCGAATGAGCAGGAAGGCCAGGGTGAACAGCAAAAGGCGGCCGATATTCGCGGGACTCGACACCAGCGACGGCAGATCGAACGCCACGCCGCTCGCGGTAAAGAACAGCGGGATGAAGAAACCCGAGCCGATCGACGTGAGTCGGTTTTCGAGCGCCCGCCCTCCGCATCCCGAAAAGAACACGGCGACCGCCATGCCGGCGGCATAGGCGCCGACGACCGCCTCCATGCCGAAGCTGTCGGCGAGAAAAACGAACCCGAGCAGCACGAGCAGGGAAATTCGCAACAGCAGCAGTTCGTCGTCTTGTCCAAGCCAGCGCGCCAGCTTCGCGGAAAAACCATTGGATCGCAGGGTCAAAAGCGCAATGACGGCGGCGAAGGCTAGCACGAAGAACGCGATGCTCAAGAACGTCTGATGGAGATGATGCTTTTCCTCCGCCAGCGCGATCGAGGCCAATAGCAACGGACCGAGCTCGCCGATCGCCGCGAGTCCCAGGACATGCCGGCCGAAATTGCTGTGCAGTTCGCCGGTCTGCCGCAAAATGGGGATCAGAACGCCAAACGCCGTCGTAGGCAAAATGAGGGCGACGAGCAGCGGCGAGCGGACCATGCCGAATAGGTAGAGCACGCCGACGAAGCCGACGGCGAGAGCGAAGCTGGCGAGCCAGGCCAATGCGCCAAGACGCAGTTCGGGCCGCCCGATCTCGTCCCGTTTCGACTCGAGTCCCGCTTGGAAAAACAAGAAGACGAGGCCGAATTCCGCGAGGAATTTGATCGTGTTGTCGTTTGTGACCAGTCCCATCACGCTGGGGCCGATCACGACGCCAAGAACGAGTTCGAGCCCGACCACGGGCATGAAGGCGAAGGCGGGGAGACGAACGAGCAGCGGCGCGAGAACCGCCACGCAGGAAATCGCGAAAATACCGCCAAATTCATTCATCAGGCGCTTCTCGGTTCGATTGTGTGGTTCTCGATGGATCGCTCAAGGACAGCGTAACCGCGAAAAGCGCCAAACTCAACCGACGACCTTGAACTTATGCTATGTATGGAATCGTTGAAGAGGGGGGAGGATATGCGGCTTCTATTCATGTCGGCGGTCTCGTTCGCCTTTGGTTTGATCCTGACGGGCTGCGCGTCGTCAGAACTCGGATTCGATCCGGCGACGAGAACGTTCGCCTCCGAGATACGGTTGTATCGCTCGGAGATTGGTTACAAAATCACCTGTGAAAATGGAACGCGGTTCTGCCTCCAACGGGCCGAGGCCATCTGCGCGGGGCGCTACTTAATAGCTGGTTGGCCGTCGAAATCGCCACGGGTTCAGGCTCTCCTGAATATGCGGATTGAAACCGTGAACACGGATAATCCGAGCATCATAAAGATCGTCTGCGAATGAGTCCGCGCCGAAAACATCTGGCGAACGGAGCGAAGCAGGCGTAGCTTAGGTCTGTCGTGGCGCCAGCCGGTGAAAACACCATGCAATGGATCTACATTCTCGATCAATGGATTTACATTCTCGGCGCGGTGATAGCCCTATACGTCCTCGGCTCGCTCCGCGTCATTAAGCAGTATGAGCGAGGAGTCGTCTTTCTTCTGGGAAAATTCGAGGGCGTCCGCGGACCCGGGCTCAGGCTCATCTTGCATCCCATCCAACAGATGACGCGCGTATCCTTGCGGACGGTTACGATGCAAATCCCTTCGCAAAAAATCATCACGAAAGATAACGTTTCGATCGATATCGCGGCGGTCGCGTACTATCATATTTCCGATCCGGAAAGAGCCGTGATCGCGATTGAGAACGTCTACAATGCGATCAATCAGATCAGCCAGACCACCGTACGTAACGTCGTTGGTCGATTCAGCCTCGATCAACTTCTCTCGGACACCGCGAGCATCAACGAGCAAATCAAGAATGTCATCGACCTCCACACGGAGCCATGGGGGACCCAGGTGACGGCGGTCGAAATCAAAGACATCATACTGCCCGATAATATGCAGCGCGCAATGGCGAAGGAAGCCGAGGCCGAACGCGAGCGTCGCGCGAAAATCGTGGCCGCCGAAGGAGAATACCAGGCCGCGGTCAAGCTCGGCCAAGCAGCCGACATCATCACGCAGCACCCCGTGGCGCTTCAGCTCCGCACCCTCCAGACGATGGCGGAGATCTCGGTTGAAAAGAACTCAACCATCATCTTCCCCGCGCAGTTCATGACCACGGTTCAGGAAGCTATCGCGCTGATGTCAAAGGACTCGGCGTCAAAATAGTCTAGAGGATGATCCCGAACAAGCAGGAGGCCTTTCGCCCGCGGCTGATCAGGTCTATCTGCGATGAGCTAATCGGGTCGAGCGGCTCAAGAGGAGCGGCGCCATGAGCAACGCAGACGAGAAACGCGTCAGTCGCATCGCTGAGCGCAATGGTTTTCGTCTGGAGAAGGCAGGACACGGAAAGGGGCACGGCCGTTTCTACATCGTGAATCCGGTCGAGGGCGCAAGGATGCGTTCCGGCGTCGCCGACCACGAGTATTCCTTTTCGTTGGAGGAAGCTGAGGCTTGGCTTTCCGCCCACTCGAAATGAGCCCGGAGCTCGCCGGCGCGTTCTCCTGGAGCTGGCGCGAAGTGGCCGGGGATAGAGGTCTGCTTTTGGCGCAAACCCGCGGTGCGGGACCCCGTCTACCGCGGCCAAGTTCAGCGAAAGCTTCGCTCGTCTCGCGGAGACATGCCTTTGGTTGACCGGGCCGACGCGACAATCCCATCATTTCGCCGCCATTGCCCGCGACAAATAGCGGCTCAACCAACGAACGAACGGCTCGCCAATGTCGCGTATGCGTCCTCTTATCCTATGTCTCGCGTTCGGCGCTCTCCTTTCGGGGAGCCATTCCGCCGTCGCGCAATATTATTATCCGCCCTATCCGCCCTATTCGGCCTATCCATCGGGCGGCGACTATCCCGGCGAGCAGCAGCGCGGCTATGGTGGCCCCTCGCGAGACGGCTATGATTACGAACCGTCGCGGCGCCCACGCGTGGGACGCGACTACGACGACGATCTCGACAACGAGCAGCGGGCGGCGCCCTCCAAACGCCTCCACCCGCGCGGCAGAGCCCGCGTCGCCGCTCTGCCGGCGGACGCCGATCCGAATTACTCCACCTCGGTCGATTACGACGATGAGGTCGACGCCGAGACGACGGCGAGCCTGGTCGACGATCCGACCGGGGAGCGCTCCGGCGCGATCACCATCGACACGAAGAAGCGCAAGCTTTACCTGTCGGTCGGCGCCGGCCAGGCGATCGAATATGGCATTGGCGTCGGTCGCGAGGGGTTCGCCTGGAAGGGCGTCGCCCAGATCGGCCGCAAGGCGTTCTGGCCGGGCTGGACGCCGCCGCCGGAAATGCTGCTGCGCCGTCCCGATTTGCCCAGGCACATGGACGGCGGCATGGAGAACCCGCTTGGCGCGAGGGCGCTTTATCTGTTCAAGGGCGACAAGGATTCGATGTTTCGTATCCATGGGACCAACGAGCCGGACACGATCGGGCAGGCCGTGTCGTCGGGCTGCATCCGCATGCTCAACGCCGACGTGATCGACCTCTATCGGCGCGTCAGCAAGGGCGCGCGCGTGGTGGTGAGGTGAAGGGCGCGGCGTGAACGGTGAGCGGCGCCCTCGCGTGTGATACGTCTTGCGCTTGATTGGCTCGTTCAGATCCAACGCCCCAAGCCCCTCACCTCACCTCTCCCCGCGAGCGGGGAGAGGGGCCGTCAACACGGCTCCCTTCGCCATAAATTTCGAGATAACGATCACATATAAGAATCGGTGGATCGCCGGCCGCCTCGTATCCCCGCTCGCGGGGAGAGGTGCGGTGAGGGGCCTGGGGCATTTCGCGCCGCGAAGCGATCAGGCTGAGTTTGTATGACTCCTGGTTTGCTTCGCCGCGCTCGCAATGATGGGAGCCGCCGAAAACGCTCCGGCGGGATTGCCGGCTCTCCGATGCGACCTATCCTTTGACTCACCGAAAACCGCGGCGGGACCGCACAGGAGAGCGCGATGACCCAACTCGCAAGCGAACGCACGACCTCCAAAGGCGGGAAAGTCGTGTACACGGCCAAGACCCACACCACCGGGGGGCGCGAAAACGGCGCCTCGCGCAGTTCAGACGGGCGCCTCGACGTCAAGCTTTCGCCTCCGGGCTCGGCGGGCGTCGGCACGAATCCTGAGCAGTTGTTCGCGGCCGGTTGGTCGGCCTGTTTCGAAAGCGCGCTCGGAGTGGCGGCCCGCAAAAGAAAGATTACTCCGCCGGCCGATTTGGCCATCGACGCCGAAGTCGATTTGCATCTGGCGGACGGCGAATATTATCTCAGCGCCCGCCTGAATGTCAGCCTGCCCGGCGTCGATCCCGAAACGGCCAAGACGCTCGTCCAGGAAGCGCATGAAATTTGTCCGTATTCGAAAGCGACGCGCGGCAACATCGAGGTCGCAATCAATTTGGTCTGAGCCGGGTTAGCGATTCCGGGGGCGCGTCAACAGATCGAATGGGTCCGCCAATGCCGACCGATGAAGCGGAGATCCTGCGTCAAGCCGAGCTATGGGGAGAATTGGAGCGCGGCGTCGCCGTCGCCACCGTGGTTCAGACGCTCGGCTCCGCGCCAAGGCCCCCTGGATCGCATCTCGTCGTCGAGGAGTCCGGTCTCTTTTTCGGCTCGGCTTCAGGCGGCTGCGTCGAAGGCGACGTCATCACGGCGGCGCTCGATGTGATCGGAGATGGCGCGCCGCGGCTGCTGAACTTCGGCGGCGCGGAGGAGGTCGCATGGCGCCCGGGACTGCCATGCGGCGGCGGCATCGGCGTCCACGTCCAAAAGCTCGACCAAGCCTTGGTGAAACTTCTCGCCGACATGCGCNNGTGCACAGGCCGCCGACGCGGCTCGTGATCGTCGGCGCGGTGCATGCGGCGCAAGCGCTCGCCGCGATCGCGCGGGCCGCCGGTTTCGAGGTCGTCGTCATCGATCCGCGCGCGGCTTTCGCGACCAGCGAGCGCTTTCCGGACACGGTTCTAATCCCGCGATGGCCGGATGAAGCGCTGCCGGCGCTGGGACTTGACGCCTTCACGGCGCTCGCCGTCTTGAGCCACGATCCGAAGATCGACGACGCCGCGCTGTGCATCGCCCTGGCGTCGAACTGCTTCTATGTCGGCGCGCTCGGCTCCGCGGCGAGCCAGGCGCGGCGCGCGGTGCGCCTTAAGGCGCGGGGCGTCACGGCCGACGCTCTGGCGCGCCTGCGCGCGCCGATCGGACTCGACATCGGCGCCGTGAGTCCGACGGAAATCGCTGTCGCCGTGATGGGCGAGATCGTGCTGACGCAGCGCCAAAAGCCGTTGCGCGCGGAAACGGCGCGCGCGGCGTGCGCATGAGCGTCGCCGCCATCGTGCTCGCGGCCGGGCGCGGCGCGCGCTTTGGCGCCGCGCGCGGCAAGCTGCTCGCCGATTATCGCGGAAGTCCATTGGCGCGCCACGCGGTGGAGGCGGCGCTGGCGTCGAAAGCGTCCAAGACGATCGTCGTCACCGGTCACGCGCGCGGCGATGTCGAGCAAGCGCTCGCTGGCCTGCCGGTAAACTTCGCGCATAATTTAGATTTCGCGAGCGGCGTCGCGTCGTCGCTGCGCGTGGGGCTCGCGTGCGCGGCGGACAGCGCGGGCGCGCTGATCCTGCTCGCGGACATGCCGGGGGTTGGGAGCGCGACCCTCGATCTATTGATCGCGGCGTTCGAGCGCGCGCCGGGATGCGCGGCGGTGGCGCCGGTCTATCGGGGAAGGCGCGGCAACCCCGTGCTGCTTGGCGGCTCGCTGTTCGCGAGCGTTGCAAGTCTGACCGGCGACGAAGGCGCGCGCGGCTTGCTGCGCGCCCGCGACGGGGTGATCGAGATCGCGGTCGACGACGAAAGCGTGCTCATCGATATCGATACGCGGGAAGATCTGACGACGGCGTTGGGCAGGGCGCGACCATGAGGCGGGGCGAACCATCTTTCTTGCTTGCTTCGGCGAATTCCAGATATTGTAGGTGGGCGCGAGCGTCCGATGTCACGATCGCGCGGTGATACAGCGCGTTTGGGTTGCGTGACGAATCCGCCGATTCGGAAATTTGAAGACGCGACGGATCAAATGTAATTTCGTTTGAACGAAGCGGAGAGCAACCGTGCGCCGAATCAAACCTAGACGCGGCTTCGGGCTACTCGCGCAGGCCGCGTTCGCCATCGCGCTATCGTCCTGCGCCGGGATCGAGCCGAACGAGGCCACATCCCCTCCGATCAGTTGTAGCTCGGGCGTCGACTGCGACAGGAAATGGTCGCGCGCGGCGGCGTGGGTGGCGCAAAACGCGTTTTACAAGATAGAGACGCGAAGCGACTGGCTCATTCAAACCTTCGGACCGGAAGGCAAGAGTCCGGGAACCGCGATGACGGTGGAAAAGCTCGCGGCGCCGGACGGCTCGGTGGAACTCGTGCTGCAAATCCGCTGCGCCAATTTTCTGGGCTGCGTTCCCGACCTCACCTGGTTGACGGGATCGTTCCTCGCTTATGTCGGCGGAACCTCCAAGCTGATCGTCGCCATGCCGCCGCCGCCGAAGCATCCGCAAAGCCTGCCCTTGCTTGGCAATCCGCTCGCGATCTTTCAGTGATCCGCGGGCGTCGCGCCGTCCCGCGGGGGCTCTCTCCTCGGCGCTCCGCCGGAGATGCGCGCCAGCAGCGCCCGCCAACGCGGCCCGACCCATTCGCCGAAGCCGTCCATATAGAGGTAGACGACGGGCGTCGTATAGAGCGTCAGCGCCTGGCTGACGATCAGCCCACCGACGATGGCGATGCCGAGCGGACGGCGCACTTCGCCGCCATTGCCGAAACTGAAGGCGAGTGGCAGAGCGCCAAGGATCGCCGCCATCGTCGTCATCATAATGGGACGAAAACGCAAGATGCAAGCCTCGTATATCGCATCGTACGACGAAGCGTTGCGCGCGCGTCGCGCGTCGATGGCGAAATCGATCATGAGAATCGCATTCTTTTTGACGATGCCGATTAGCAAAATCACGCCGATGAACGCGATGATGCTGAATTCGGTGTGGAACAACATCAGCGCCAGCACCGCGCCGACGCCCGCCGATGGCAGCGTCGAGAGAATGGTGATCGGATGGATGTAGCTCTCGTAGAGGATGCCGAGCACGATATAAACCGCGACAACCGCCGCCACGATCAGCAATGGCTGCGTGCGCAACGACTCCGCGAAAAGCTGCGCCGTGCCCGTTAACGCGCCGCGCAAAGTCGATGGCATCTTGATCTCTTTGACCGCGCGTTCGATCTCTTCGACCGCCTGGCCGAGCGAAGCGCCGACGGCGAGATTGAACGAGATCGTCGTCGCGACAAACAGCCCCTGATGATTGATCGCCAGCGCCGTGTGGCCCGGCACGTAACGCGCGAAGGCGGGCAGGGGCACCATCGTCTCCTGGCTCGTGCTGACGGGCGAACCCGTCGACGCGACGGCATTGCCGACGACGGCGATCGAATTGTTCTGCGCGTTGCGGGCCGTCGCGGTAATGCTCGCCATATTCGTGGCGGCGGCGCCCTCGCTGGTCGAGGGCGTCGAAGGCCTGGTCGCGACGCTGGTCGAGACGACAACGTTTCCGACTGGCGCGTTGGTCAGACTCGTGCCCCTCGCCGGCGCCCCGGAAGTCGAAACATAGACGTTTTGCAGCTCCGAGGGACGCTGCGTATAGCGCGGGTCGATCTCCATGACGACGTGATATTGGTTGTTGGCCTGATAAATGACCGACACTTGCCGCTGCCCGAAAGCGTCATAAAGCGTGCTGTCAATCTGCGCCGCGGAGAGCCCCAACCGATAGGCGGTGTCGCGATCGATCTCTACGTTCGACTCCAGCGCCTTCAGCTGCTGGTCCGAACTTACGTCGCGAAGCACGCCGCCGCGCTGCAAGGCCTCGACGAGCTTCGGCGTCCAGGAATACAGTTCGGGGCCGTTGCCCAGCAAGGTATATTGATATTCGGCGTTGCTCTGGCGCGCGCCGACGCGAAAATCCTGGATGGCGGTGAGAAAAATCTCCCCGCCCGGGAGCTGCGCCAGCCTCGGCCGCAAGCGTGCGATGATTTCATTGGCGGAGGCTTTGCGCACGCCGAGCGGCTTAAGATTCACATACACCGACGCGGTATTGATCGCCGCCGCGCTGCCGCCGCTGCCGGCGCCCGTGAAGCCGATGACATTTTCCACATCCTGATCCTGGCGCACGATGGCGATCATTTCCACGAGCTTCAGTCGCATGGTCTGGAACGAAACAGACTGATCGCCGCGCAACACGCCCGTGATGCGCCCGGTGTCCTGCTCTGGAAAGAAGCCCTTGGGCACGATGATCAGCAAATAGACGTTCAGCGCGATCGCGCCGAACAAAATCAACATGACCAGCCGAGGATGCGAGAGCGCCGGGACCAGCGTGCGCTCATAGCCGGAAAGCATGCGGTCAAACAACGTCCGCTTCTTTTTTCCGCCGTCCTCTTCCCTGGGCTTTGGCCGCAACAACAAGGCGCACAGCATCGGCGTCGTCGTCAGCGAAATGACGAGCGAAATCAGAATGGCGATAGAGAGAGTCAACGCGAATTCGCGGAAGAACCGTCCGGGAACGCCACCCATGAACAGGATCGGCGTGAACACCGCGATGAGCGACAGGCTGATCGAAAACACCGTAAAGCCGACCTCGCGCGCCCCGAGCATCACCGCCTCGAGGCGCGGCATGCCCGCTTCCAGGTGTCGCGACACGTTTTCGACGACGACGACCGCGTCGTCCACGACGAAGCCCGTGGCGATGGTCAAGGCCATCAGCGAAAGAATGTCGAGGCTGAAACCGGCGAGATACATGACGGCGAACGAGCCGACGATCGAGACCGGCACGGCGATGCTCGGGATGATCGTCGCGCGTACGTCGCGCAGGAAAAAATACACGACCATGATCACGAGCAGCACGGCGATCACCAGCGTCGTCTCGGTGTCTTCCAACGACGCGCGGATGGTCAGCGATTTGTCGCCGGCGATCTTCACGTTCAAGCCGGCGGGCATCGCCGCCTCCATGCGCGGCAATTCCGCTTTGACGCGATCCACCGTGTCGATGATATTGGCGCCTGGCTGCGTGAACGGAATCACCGCGACCGCCGGGTCCTCATCGAAATATCCGTCGTTGCGCAGGTCTTCGACCGAGTCCAGGACCGTGGCCACGTCGCTCAAACGCACCGCGTCGCCGTTGCGATAGGCGATGACCAGCGGCGCATAGTCGGCGGCGCGCGTGGCCTGATCGTTGTCGTAGATCTGATAGCGCCGCGAACCCTCTTCGATGACGCCTTTCGGGCTGTTGGCGTTGGCCGAGGCGAGCCCGGCGCGCACGTCCTCCATGCTCACGCCATATTTGTTTAGCGCGTCGGGATTGAGTTCGACGCGCACGGCGGGCAGCGTCGCGCCGCCGATGATGACCTGTCCGACGCCTTCCAGTTGCGAGAGCCGCTGCTGCAAAACATTGCTCGCCGCGTCGTACATCTGGCCGCGCGTCAGCGTCTTGGAGGTCAGGGCCAGAATGACGATCGGCGCGTCGGCGGGATTGACCTTGCGATAAGTGGGGTTCGTGCGCAGATTCGTCGGCAGGTCCGCCCTTGCCGCGTTGATGCCCGCCTGCACGTCGCGCGCGGCGCCGTCGATGTCGCGATCCAATCCGAACTGCAGGGCGATGCTCGTGAGCCCAAGGCTGCTCGAGGAGGTCATCTCGGTCACGTCGGCGATCTGACCGAGATGGCGCTCCAGCGGGCTCGCGACGCTGTTCGCCACGGTTTCCGGACTCGCGCCAGGAAGCTGCGCCAGCACCCTTACGGTCGGAATATCGACCTGCGGCACTGGCGCGACCGGCAGCTTGAAGAAGGCTAGCGCTCCCGCGAGCGCGATGCCGATGGTCAACAGCGTCGTCGCGACCGGACGCGCGATGAAAGGCGCCGAGATGTTCATCGCGGCGCCTCGCGAGAGGGTGGAACGCCCCTGACCCGGCGCGCGAGACGGTCGAAAAACAGGTAGATCACCGGCGTGGTGAAGAGGGTCAGCACTTGGCTGAAGATGAGGCCGCCGACGATGGCGTAACCAAGCGGCCGCCGCAATTCCGATCCCGAGCCGCCACCGAGCATCAGCGGCAGCGCGCCGAGAATCGCCGCCATCGTCGTCATCAAGATCGGCCGAAAGCGCAACAGGCACGCCTGGTAGATCGCGTCGCGCGGAGCCATTCCCTCGTGGCGTTCGGCGTCGAGCGCGAAGTCGACCATCATGATCGCGTTCTTCTTGACGATGCCGATCAGAAGAATGATGCCGATGATCGCGATGATGTCGAGTTCATAGCCGAACAACATGAGGATCAGGAGCGCGCCGACGCTGGCCGACGGAAGCGTCGAGAGGATCGTGATGGGATGGATGAAGCTCTCGTANNCTTGGCCTGCTCGATCGCCTCGATCGCCTCGCCGAGCGAAGCCTTCGGCGCCAGGTTGAACGAGATCGTCGTCGCGGGAAACTGGCCGAAATGACTGAGCAGCAACGGCGCCGATTCCTGCCGCGTCGATACGAAGGCCGCGAGCGGCGCCTGGCCGTTGGTGGTCGAGGACGACGACGGCAAATAGATCGCGGAGAGACTGTCGACCCGGCTTTGCAGCGACGGATCGGCCTCCATGATTACGCGATACTGGTTGGACTGCGTGTAGATCGTCGCGATGATGCGCTGGCCGAAGGAATCATAGAGCGCATTGTCGATGGTCGAAGGCGTGACGCCGAATCTCGCCGCCGTCGCGCGGTCGATTGTAAAGTTCACCGCCATGCCGTTCTGCTGCAAGTCGCTCGCGACATCGGCGAGCACGGGCGACTGCCGCAGCCGCTGCACGAATTGCGGGGTCCAGCGCTGGAATTCGGAGCCGCGGGGATTTTCAAGCACGAATTTATATTGTGCGCGCGTGACGCTGGCGTCGATCGTCAAATCCTGCACCGGCTGCATGTATAGCGCGGCGCCGGCGATGTGGGCGGTTTCCTGCCTGAGCCTGCGAATGATCTGGCTCGCGGAAAGATCGCGCTGATCGAAAGGCTTCAGGGCGATGAGAAAGCGGCCGGCGTTCGGCGTCTGGTTGGTCCCATCGACGCCGATGAAGGAGCTCAGGCTCTCGACATCCGGGTCCTTGAGGATCGCGTCGGCGAGTTCGCCCTGCAGCCGAGTCATTTCCGAAAACGACGCGCTCTGCGGCCCCTCCGATATCGCCTGGATGAGGCCGACATCCTGAACCGGGAAAAAACCCTTGGGGATCGCTATATAGAGCCCCGCCGTCACCGCCACGGTCGCCAGCGCGACAATGAGCGTGGCGGTTTGATGATCGAGCACGACCTCTAGCGCCCGGCCATAATGTTCGATGATTTTTTTGAAGCCGCGGTCCGCCGCGAGATCGAAGCGGTTGCGTTCGGCGTCGGGGCGATGATGGATGAGCCGCGCCGACATCATCGGCACCAGGGTCAGGGAGACCGCCGCGGAGATCACGATCGTCGCGGCGAGCGTGATCGCGAATTCATGGAACAGCCGTCCAGTCACGTCGCCCATGAACAGCAGCGGAATCAGCACCGCGATCAGGGAGACGGTCAGCGAGATGATGGTGAAACCGATCTGTCCCGAGCCGCGCAACGCCGCCTGCATCGGCTCTTCGCCGCCTTCGACATAGCGGGCGATGTTCTCGATCATCACAATCGCGTCGTCGACGACGAAGCCCGTCGAGATCGTGAGCGCCATGAGCGAGAGATTGTCGAGGCTGAATCGCAACAGATACATGACGCCGAGACAGCCGATCAGGGACAGCGGCGCGGAGAGGCTGGGGATGAGTGTCGCCGCGAAGGTGCGCAGAAAAACGAAGATCACGAGAACGACGAGAATGACCGCGAGGCCAAGTTCGAATTCCACATCGGCGACGGAGGCGCGGATCGTCGTGGTGCGATCGTTGATGGTGTGGACTTCAACCGCGGCCGGAAGGTTCGCCTTAATCTGCGGCAAGAGCTGCTTGATGTTGTCCGCGACTTGAATCACATTGGCGCCCGGCTGGCGCTGAACGTTCAAAATGATCGCCGGCGTGCGGTTGCTCCAGGCCGCGAGAAATCTGTTCTCGGGCCCCTTGATGACGTTGGCCACGTCGGACAGACGCACCGGATTGCCGTTACGATAGGCGATGAGGATGGCCTTATATTCCTCGGGCGTCGTCAGCTGGTCGTTGGCGTTGATGCTCGACGCCTGCGCCGGGCCGTCGAAATTGCCTTTCGGCATATCGACGGTGGCGTTGCCGATGATCGTGCGCACGTCGTCGATGTTGAGGCCATAGGCGGCGAGCGCGCGCGGGTTGATCTGCACCCGCACCGCGGGCCTGTGGCCGCCGCTTATGGTCACGAGTCCAACGCCGGGCTGCTGCGAGATTTTTTGCGCCAGCCGCGTCTCGCTCAAATCCTCGAGATCGATCAGCGAGAGGGTCTTTGACGTGACCGCGAGCGTTAGAATCGGCGCGTCGGCGGGATTGACCTTGGCGTAGATCGGCGGCGCCGGCAGATCCGCCGGCAAAAGATTGTTGGCCGCGTTGATCGCCGCCTGCACTTCCTGTTCGGCGACGTCGAGCGTAATGTCGAGATTGAATTGCAGCGTGATGATCGAGGCGCCGCCGGAACTCGCGGACAGCATTTGATTGAGGCCCTGCATCTGGCCAAGCTGCACTTCGAGCGGCGCCGTGACCGCCGAGGTCATGACCTCGGGGCTGCCGCCCGGATAAAAGGTTTGAACCTGGATCGTCGGATAGTCGACCGCCGGCAGCGTGGCGAGCGGCAACAGGCGAAAGGACGAGGCGCCGGCGAGCAGGATCGCGACCATGAGCAGGGTCGTCGCGACCGGGCGCAAGATGAAAGGCTCTGAAACATTCATCGACTTTCGCTCGCTCGTGACCGCCGCGGGACTATTTTCGCGGCTGTGGTTGCGCCGGGCTCTTGGCCTCGTCAGGAATTTCGACGAGCGCGCCTTCGCGCAGCCGGTCGGTTCCTTCGGTCACGACGCGATCGCCGGGCGCCAGCCCGGAAATCACCTGCGTCATATCGCCATCGGTGGGTCCAAGCTTTAGCACGTGGACGGCGACCTTATTGTCGGCGCCGACGACATAGGCATAGGCGCCGGGCGCGCCGCGCTGGATCGCCGCCGTTGGGATCGTGACGACATCGCGCAGCGTGTCTAGCAGCAGATTCGCATTGACGAATTGGCTCGGAAACAACTTCTTCTCGGTGTTCTCGAATTGAGCGCGCAGCTTGACCATGCCCGTGGTGGTGTCGACTTCATTGTCTATCGTCAGCAGTTGGCCGGTCGCCAGTTTCGTCACATTGGCGCGATCGTAAGCGTCGACCTGCAATGGAACTTCCGCGTTCACCTTGGGCATGATGTTCGGCAACTCGTCCTCGGGGACTGGAAAAATGACGGTGATCGGTTGCAACTGAGTGAGGACCGCGATCATGCTGGTGGTCGAGGTCTGCACGTAATTGCCGGGATCGACGAGACGCAGGCCCACGCGGCCGTCGACCGGCGAGACGATGTGCGCATAGATCAGATTGAGCTTCTGCGCGTCGATCAGGGCCCGGTCGGTCTTCACCGACCCCTCGTACTGCTTGACGAGATAGACCTGATCCTCTTCGGTCTGTCGCGCGATCGAATTTTGCCGCAACAGCGTTTGGTAGCGCGCCAGATCGATTTTCGCCTGGTCGAGCAGTCCCTGGTCGTGAACGAGCTGGCCTTCGTATTGCGCCTGTAAAATCTCGTAAGGGCGCGGATCGATTTGCGCCAGAAAATCGCCCTTCTTGACCATCTGGCCTTCGCGAAAGGCCACTTGCGTCAGCTGGCCGTTGATTTGCGTCACGACATTGACGGTCGCGAGCGGCGTCACCGTGCCGAGGCCGTTGACGATGACTCTGATATCGCCTTTGCCGATGGTCGCGGCTTTGATCGAAACAGCGCTTTGCGTCTGTTTCGATTGCGTTTCCCGAGACAAAAACACCCGCGCCAACTCGTAGACGCCGAATATCAACAACAGGACGATGAGAACCCTCGGCGCCGCGCGCCGAATGCGCTCGCCGCGGCCGCTCTTGTTCCCCGGCTGTGTCTCTTCCGAAACCATCATTCCACCGACTTGACGCTTAAGCACAAAGCCCAGCTTGGCGGTGCGTCGGCCACATCAACCGACTCAATTCGCACGCGCAACATGATCAAAAAGCCCGGTCCACGCAAGAAGGCGATTCTCGGCTAAACACAGAAAAAATACGCGCCTCGCAGTAATTCTGGGGAATACCGACGCAATGTCTTGACGGAGCAAGATCACTATTGCAGCGTCAAACAAATACAGTCAGGCTTGCGACGGGTCGAGATTTTGGCCAAGCTTCGTCCAAAGGCCGTTAAGCTGCGCAATGGGCGCGAATCAGGGAAAGCCACGATGAGCGATCGAGTTGAGCGCGGCGAGTCGCGCGCCTCTGTCGCGGGTCACGCTCCTTCCCGCGCGCGGGAAGCTTCGGGAACGGCGAGAGGCGTGTTGCTTTTCGCGGCGGCCGCGGCGCTATCGGCCTGCGAGGTTGGCCCCGACTATGTTCCGGCGCTCGCTCCCATACCGCAGAATTTCAAGGAGTTGCGGGGCAGAGCGCTGAAAGGCTTCAAAGTCGCGGCGCCGCGGGAAAGCGTTGACGCGGGGCCATGGTGGCTGGTCTATAGGGACCCCGTGCTCGATTCGCTCGAGCGCCAGGTTGAAATCTCGAATCAGACCGTCGCGGCGGCGGCGGCGGCCTATGAACAGGCGCGCACGCTGATTCGCACGGCGCAAGCCCAGCTGTTTCCTACCGTGACGGCGAGCTACAACGCCACCCGCACCTATACGGGTTCGGCGCTGCTCGGCGGCTCTTCCACGACGACGGCGAGCGGCGGCGCGGTCGTCTCCACCGGGAGCGGAGCGGCGACGAGCCTCCATGGCGTCACGACCACGGTATACACGACGCAGGCCGCGCTAACCTGGGACCTGGACGTTTGGGGGAAGATTCGCCGCCAGATCGAAAGCAATGTCGCGGGCGCTCAGATCAGCGCCGCCGATCTCATCAACGCCAAGCTTACGGCGCAAGCCCAGCTCGCGATGGCTTATTTCAATCTGCGCGCGGCCTACTCGCTTAGAAGCCTGCTGGAAAAGACCACGGCGGAATATAAAAAGACCGTGACGATCACGCAATATCAATACAAGGGCGGCACGGTCTCGGAGGCCGATCTCGTCAGCGCCGAGACGCAGTATATGTCGGCGCAGGCCGCGGCGATCAGCACCAATGAGACAATCGCGCAGTTGCAGCACGCGATCGCCATGCTGATCGGCAAGCCGCCGAGCGAGGTGAACCTGCCGCCGATGCTGCTTACCGGCGCCATTCCGTCTTTCCCCGTCGGCGTGCCGTCCCAACTGCTGGAGCGCCGGCCGGACATCGCCGCCGCCGAACGCATGATGCAGCAGCAGAATGCGCTGATTGGCGTCGCGATCGCCGCCTATTATCCGGACGTCTCGATTTCGGCGGATTTTGGCTACACCGGCATGATGCCGCTTCCGATCAATCCGGCGCATGAATTCTGGGCGATCGGCGGCATGGCGCTCGAGACCGTGTTCGACGGCGGCGCGCGCTCGGCGCAGGTCGACTCCGCGAAGGCGACCTATCTGGAAGCCGTCGCCAATTACCGCCAATCCGTCGTGACCGCGTTTCAGCAGGTCGAGGATCAGCTCGCGGCGATCCGCGTGTTGAGCGCGCAGCTCAAAGTTCAGGAGAACGCCGTCGTCGAAGCGCGCAAGGCGGTCACGGTGTATCTCAATCAATATCGCGCCGGAGCCGTGGCTTTCACCTCCGTCGTGGTCGCGGAGGCCGCGCTGCTATCGGCGGAACAGGCCGCGTTGGCGACGCGGCAGAATCTCTTCATCGCCAGCGTCTCCCTGATCGAAGCGGTTGGCGGCGGCTGGGACAAGTCAAGGCTGCCGACGCCGAGTGAAGTCTCGACGGGAGTCTCGATCTTCCCGCAGTATTGAGGTCAAGTCGCTAAAGCTCCCAGCTTGCCAATAATACCAAAACGTCCCAGATTTAGACTGAAACGGAGGGGGCGCATGTCTCGGATCTTTAAGCCGATAGCCTTGCCGTTGATTTTTGGACTGATGTGGTCCGATGTCGCGCTATCGCAGGACATAACAAAATTCAACACCTTGGAAACCCATGCGCCCGCGACGATCGATGCAATCAAAATCTCGAACCGGAAGTTCGCGTTTCGCAAATTCACCTTGCAAAAATATGGCGGGCTGCAGTGGCCGATTATATCGTTCAACATGTCGAACAAAGGGCGCGTGACCATTAAGCGGATATACCTGCGAGCCGTTTTGAAGGCGCCCGGCAGGTCGGTTCCTTTTGCCGACAATGATGTCGATTACGCCATCCCAGGCGGCCTTGCGCCCGGAGAGTCTAAACATGTCGCCCTCGATGCCGACACTGTTGGCGATTGGAGTTCCGTCACCAAGGAAGCCCTCCACAAGGCGTCTTTCTTTCTAACGGTTACAGCGGTCGAAGACGCCGGCGGAAACAAGCTCGTCAAATAATAGAACTCCCGCGGCGCGCGGCTTCGCGTAATCCGAAACCGACGCGACTTCCGGAACGCGGCCGCCAGTTGAGTCGCGCTGTTGTTGACGGCCGCGATCCGGCTCAATCGCGCTGGGGTCGAGCGAAGGCATGTTCGGGCCGCATCACGGGTTCGGGCGCCTCGACGCCGGCCTCGGTTGGTTCGGCCCGCGCGGCGGAGGAATTCGGGGAAACCAACTGCTCGCGCAATATTCGAATATTTCGATAGGTCGTTTCATGAATATAAATATGACCCCGTTCATCGCGCGCGAACAGCGAGGCGGTCGGGTCGTTTCGAACTTTCTGCAACGCGTGGGTGATTACATTGAGACATTCCGCGAGCTGTCGCCCGTCGTCGAGTTGCACGTGCCGTTGCATGTCGCCGAGGTTGAGGCCATGGAGCGACGGTATGCCCTGAGCGAGCGGTGTTTCGCGCGCCAACTCGAAGAAGACCTGCGTGACGACAAAATTGCCCGAGATTAGATTGAAGATCTGGACCGCCTCGTCGATTGTGGTCGCGGCAAGCGCGTTGGCCTGCATCGTTGACGGATCGTGTTCGTGGGCCTGCGCGCCCAGCGCCTTGGCGATTTCATTCTCCATCCAGCGCCGCGCCTCTGGTGGCGCCGATTTAATTTGTTCCGCCGAAAACGTGAAGCTGGTCATGCATTCTCTCCCGTTTGTCCGTATTAACGCCTCATCGCCACATGCCGCGCATTCTCGCCCCGACATCGACGCGCACGTGCCTGGCGCCTTGCCGCTCGCCCGGTTCAGCCGTCGCCAGCGGCCATGTCAAGCATTCGAAGTGATGCAGCAGCGTCGCCGGAATGAAGCGCGTTCGCGAGGCGTAGACGTGGCGGTCGCCCTGGGCATGCTGGCCATGGGTGAAGAAGCGCTGCGGCGCGACAATGTGCAGACTGTCCTTCGCCCGGGTCATGGCGACATAGAGCAGCCGGCGCTCCTCTTCAATTTCCGCCGTCGTCCCGGCGCCGAGGTCGGAAGGGATGCAGCCGTCCACGGCGTTGAGGATGAAAACCGATTTCCATTCCTGTCCCTTGGCGGAATGGATCGTGGACAGGATCAGATAATCCTCGTCGAGCAGCGGCGCGCCGGCCTGATCGCTGGTCGCGTCCGGCGGGTCGAGCGTCAATTCGGTGAGGAAGCGCTCGCGCGAGGGATAACCCGCCGCGATCTGTTCGAGTTGCAGCAGGTCGGCGAGGCGCGCGGGGGCGTCGTCGTGAATGTTTTCTAGCCGCGGCTCGTACCAGCGCCGCGCGCACGCGATCTCGGCGGGCCAGCCGGCCTTGCCCGAGCGAAGATGTTGAAGCGTCGCGACGAAGCCGGTCCAGCCGTCGCCCGAGCGCGGCGGCGCCGGAATCTCCGAAAGAGCCGATATCGGATCGGGTCGCTCGGCCATCAGGTCGAGGGCGCGCCGCGCCGTCGACGGCCCGACGCCCGGCATGAGCTGCATGATGCGGAAGCCCGCCACGCGGTCGCGCGGGTTTTGGGCGAAGCGCAGCACCGCCAGCATGTCCTTGACGTGGGCGCTGTCGAGAAATTTCAATCCGCCGAACTTGACGAAGGGGATGTTGCTGCGGGTCAGCTCCAGTTCGAGCGGGCCGCTGTGATGCGACGCGCGGAACAGCACCGCCTGCTGTTTGAGGCTCGCGCCGGTTTCCCGGTTTTCCAGCACACGCTCGACGATGTAGCGGGCCTGATCGGCCTCGTCGCGCACGCTGACGATTCGCGGAAGCTCCGCCGACTGGCGTTCGGTCCACAGATTCTTGGTGAAACGCTCGCGGGCGAGTTCGATCACCCCATTGGCGGCGGCCAGGATCGGCTGCGTCGAGCGATAGTTGCGATCGAGCGTGATGATGTCGGCCGCGGGGCTGAAGGCGTTCGGGAAATCGAGGATGTTGCGGACCGTCGCCGCGCGGAAGGAATAAATCGACTGGGCGTCGTCGCCGACAACCGTGAGGCCGCGCCCGCCGGGCTTCAACGCCAGCAGGATCGAGGATTGCAGGCGGTTGGTGTCCTGATATTCGTCGACCAGAACATGGTCGAACCTGCCGCCGATGTCCTCCGCCAGCGCCGGCTCGGCGGCGGTCTGCGCCCAGTAGAGCAGAAGGTCGTCGTAATCGAGAACGTTTTGCGCCTGCTTGGCCTCGACGTATGCCGCGAACAAATCGCGCAGCTGCGCCCGCCATCCGGCGCACCAGGGAAAGGCGTCTCGCAGCACCTCTTCAAGCGGCAGTTCGGCGTTGACGGCGCGGGAATAAATGGCGAGGCAGGTTCCCTTGGTCGGGAACCGGCTCGCCGTCTTGGAGAAGCCAAGTTCGTGGCGGGCGAGGTTCATCAGATCGGCGGAATCTTCCCGGTCATGGATCGTGAAATTCGGATCGAGTCCGATCTGCTCGGCATAGTCGCGCAAGATTCGCGCGCCAATCCCGTGGAACGTGCCTGCCCACGCGAGCGCGTCGGTCACGGGCCCGGCGTTCGCTCCCATCGCCTGCGCGCGGATGCGCTCGACGCGGCGCGTCATCTCGGCCGCCGCCCGACGGGAGAAGGTCATCAGCAGGATTCGGCGGGGATCGGCGCCGTTGACGATCAAATGCGCGACGCGATGGGCGAGCGTGTTCGTCTTGCCGGATCCGGCCCCGGCGATGACGAGAAGCGGACCCGCCGGCGCGCGCTCCTTCTCCCGCGCGCCATGCTCGACGGCCCGTCGCTGTTGGGGATTGAGTTTCTCCAGATAGGCCAAAGGCGTCGCTTGCGAATCGGTGGAACGGGAAGAGCGCCCCACTGAACCACATTTCTCGTTTTGTTCGCAATAGCCCGTGCGAAGCCAAATAGCGCTCGCGCAGCCACGCATAATCGAAAAGCAGGTCGCCGCCATAAAGATCGAGACGGATTCCTCCGCGCCCGAGAGCGGGAATCGGGCGAGCGCGCCCGGGCGATTATGGACGATCCCGTGCATCGAAGACGATCCGGAATGTTCCTCGCTCATCGGGGAAGAATTGAAAGAGCGGGGCTTCGCGGTCGTCGTCGCCCATGACGGCGAGGAAGGGCTTTCGTTGCTGTTGAATTCAAGCGTGGATTTGGTGCTTTCCGACATCAACATGCCGGGCATGTCGGGGCTCGAACTATTGGAAAAGTTCAAGGAACTGGCTCCGGACTCGCCGATTCCATTCATCTTCCTGACCGGCCTCGGCGATCGGGAAGACGAGATCGCCGGTAGAATGCTTGGCGCCGACGATTATGTAAGAAAGCCAGTGGACTTCGAGATTTTGCAAACGATCATCGCCGCGCGCCTGAGGGGCGCGGCGCCATTGGTCCCGGGATCGACGAGCGGCGCGCTGAGCGGTCGGGAGAGGGAGGCGCTGACCTGGCAAGACGCGAGAGGAAATTTGAATCGCGGCTTGGCGGGGCCAAAGTTCGCCAAGTCCGCTTCGATAAAATCAGTCGGGACGAAGCTCCTGGGTTGCCGATGGCGGGATGCGAAACCCCAGGAAACGAGCAAGCGAGACTCAAATGAAACAAGTCACCGCGATCATCAAACCGTTCAGACTTAACGAAGTGCGGGACGCGCTGAATGCGATCGGCGTCTCCGGCCTCACCGTCACGCAAGTGCAGGGTTATGGACGACAGAGAGGACAAGGCGCGGTCTATCGCGGCCCGGAATATGAAGTGAAGTTCATTCCCAAACTCAAGGTCGAAGTGCTCGTCGTCGCCGACCAGGCGGAGAAGGTGTTCGAGACGATCTTGAAGGAGGCTCGAACGGGGCAGCTTGGGGACGGCAAAATTTTCATTCAAGACATCAAGAAAGTCGCGCGTATTCGCACCGGCGAGTTGGATCGCGAAGCCGTCTGAGACGCGGAAGTTTGGTTGGTGGAGGATGTCGCTAATCCGGAGGAAATTGAGCTGGACGCCGCTTGAAAACGCTCCCGGCGTTCAAAGAGCGAACCCTGTCGGCGTCGCGAGATCATCGCGGCTCGCGGTAAAGCCCTCGGCGACGATTTGGACCGAGCCGCCGGCGTCTCCATCGGCGTCGCACGCTCTATTATTTCGAGCGGCGCATAGCAGCGGCAGGCCGAATAGACCTACGAACCATGCTGAAAGGGCGACGAGTAGATTGCTCCACCAAGGAGTCCCAATGACGAACCCAACCGCCAGCATAGTAGCCGCGAGCAGATTGCTGGCCTCGGCGAATTTGCGCGCGAACACATAGGCCTCGACAAGCTCTTTCTCATTGGTGAACTCGTCGTCTTCAGTCGTATTGACCACGAGGAAGCTCTCGCGCTCCGACATCGCAATCATACCGGCGCTCAACGCCGCGACTAAGCATACGATGGTAAGCCACGCATCGTGATAGATGACGCCAATGAAAGTCCCGACCACGTCGATAGTAAAAAAGAGTTTAAGAACACGATCCATGCGGCGATGAGCTGCCCGCCAAGCGTCAGTAATCAGAGTATCAGTCATCAGCGCGCCTATAGGCGGTCCGGCCAACCTTGCGCCAGAGGTCTGGAGGGTCGGCGGGTTGGCATTGAGCATCTAGAGACGGGAAATTATCAATTCGGTACTTTTACCTACGCACTGCCGCCGACGGAAGCAGGCACGAAGACAAAGGCGCGGCGTTAGCAATAGCGGTTCGCCTTGCTTCGCTCGCGCCCGCGCAAAAACGCGCATCGGAGGGGCTCATTCGCGCGCCAGCCCGCGCCACCGAGCAACGCCGCGCTCTGTTCGCGGTCCGATTTACGAGCCTGGTTCGCCAGGGTCGCTTCAATCTGGAATCGACTCACTTCGCGAGTTTTTTCCCCGCGATGAATCCTCCAACGAGCGCCAGCGCAAAAAGCTGCATCGGCGAAAGCTCGCGTCCCAGCCGCATCGCCGCGGCCAACGCCGGTTGGTGCTGTTGGGCGCCAGCCGCGACCAAATGTTGTAGAATCGAATTGATATCCTCGACGGGCGCCGACGCTGACGCCTTCGCGGCGAGGCGCAACCGGCGGGCGCGCCGACGCGCCATCCCGACAGCCCAGATCGTGATCGCGGTCGCCCCATAGGCCGCGCAGACGATCAGCGCGGCGACGACGCGCCCTTGCGACGCCCGGAGATAGGCATAGACGGCGAAAGTGCCAAACCCCAGGCTGATGGCGGCGGACAGCGCCACCACCCCCGCGGCGGCGGCGCCGAGAAGGAAATCGCCCAAGCGCCGTTCGGCCGCGGCGCCCAAAAGGCCTGTCAGCCAGCGTATCATGCGCGATCAGCCACGCGATCGGCTCATCAGACCGAGACACATTCCCACGCCGAAAGCGATCAACACCGCCGTCAACGGATTGCGCTCGATGCTGGCCTCGATTTCGCCACTCGCCGCGCGAGTGAGATTGCGCGCCTCGGCGGCCGTATCCGCAACCTTGTCTTTGGCGTCTCCGACGGCCTCGGAGACGCCAACGCCGGCGGCCTGCGTCTGACGTTGCAACAGTTTGCTGATCGTTTCGGCCAAACGCGCGACATCCTCCCGGATCGCGGCCAAATCCGCGGCGACGTCGCCTTCAGAATTCTTGGACATGGACATCTCCAACATAACGACGTCGGCGACGTCGAATCTGGCGCCACCCGCGCGTAAAAGTGACACAAATTTAAGCGCGTCGAGGATAGTTAGTCGAGGATAGTTAACCGCGCCGCTCGGATAATGGAGAATTAGCGCGTCAAAGCAGCCCAGCAAGGCCCGCGTCGACCGGCGCGCCCCAAAGAGGAGTTCGCAGACTTTGCCTCCGGTTCTTCGGTCGGCCTTGCCTCCATCGCGGTTCGCGCCATCTCCCTGAAATGGTTCCTATCAAATCCTCACGGCTAAACGGCCAGAACATTCAAGGATCGGCGCTCACGGGCGTCGTCTTTGGCTGCGTAATCATTGCTTGCCTCTATTTTGGGCGCGAGGTCTTGGTGCCAATCGCGCTCGCGGTGCTCATGAGCTTCTTGCTCGCCCCACCGGTTCGGCTACTGCAAGGCTGGCGCGTGCCGCGCGGTCTCGCGGTCATCGTTGTAGTGGTCGTCGCGTTCGCGGCGATCTTCAGCCTGGGTGGGCTGATGGTGGCGGAGGTCAACCAGCTGGCGAGCGACCTACCGCGTTATCAATCGACGTTGCGCGAAAAGATTCAAAGCCTACGCGGCGCGACGGCCGTGACCGGCACGCTCGAACGCGCTTCAGAGGTGTTGCAAGAATTAAACAGCGACCTCAATATGCCGAAACGCGGCGCTCCGGCGCGCGCTCCTCCGACGCCCGGGGGCGGGCCTTCCAGCGACGCCATTCAGGTGGAAATAGCGCAACCCAACTCCAGCGCTCTGCAGACGCTTGGGGCCATCATCACGTCACTGGTTAGTCCCCTCACCACCAGTGGGATTGTCGTGATCTTCGTAATTTTCATTCTCGCTCAAAGGCAGGATTTGAGGAACCGGCTGGTGCGGCTCGCCGGCTCCAGGGATATTCAACGCACGACCGCGGCATTTGACGATGCGGCCCAGCGGCTCAGCCGGCTTTTCCTCACTCAAGTCGCGCTCAACGCGGGCTTCGGGCTCGTAGTGGGCGCGGGGTTGTGGGTCATCGGCGTTCCCAGCGCCCCATTGTGGGGAATGCTGGCGATGATTTTTCGCTTCCTCCCTTACATCGGCCCAGTCATCTCGGCGATCTTTCCCCTTATCCTCGCGGCGGCGGCCGGGACAGGCTGGGCCATGGTCCTATGGACGGCGGTGTTGTTCGTGATTGTGGAGACTATAGCCGGGCAGATCATCGAGCCCTTGGCCTACGGACATAGCTCGGGACTTTCACCGATCGCCGTCATCACCTCCGCCACGTTCTGGACATGGCTCTGGGGACCGATCGGATTAATCTTGGCGACGCCGCTGACCATTTGCCTGGTGGTGCTTGGCCGGCATGTGGATCGGCTAGCATTTTTCACCGTGATACTCGGCGACCAACCGGCGCTCATGCCGGCGGAACTCGTCTATCAACGGATGTTGGCGAGAGATCCAGTCGAGGCGAGCGAGCAAGCGCGAATGTTTTTGAGGGAGAAGTCGCTGCTCGCGTATTACGAGGATGTTCTGCTTGAAGGTCTCAAGCTTGCCGCGGCCGACGCGGAGCGCGGTTTGCTCGACCCGGAACGGACGCTGCTCATTCGCGACGCGGTCGCCGATATCGTCGACGACCTCAGCGATCATAAAGACATCCCGAAGCCAGCAGGCGAAGCAGTCGCCGAGGCGCTAACCAACGTGGCGCGGGAGTCTCCTTCCGAAACGGCGCGCGAACTGGCGGGGCGGGGGCGAACCGGCAAGCTGGTGGTGTGCATTCCAGGTCTCGGCCTTATCGACGAGGCCCTGGCCATGATACTCACGCAGCTGCTCGAACGAAGGGGAGTCGACGCTCGCGCCGAGGAAGCCGGGGCGTGGTCGAAGTCGCGCGTCGCTTCCCTGGACGTCAAGGATGTCGCATTGATCTGCCTTTGCTACATGGAGACTCCCAGTCCCGCGCAAATGCACTTCGCCGTTCGCCGTTTACGCCGAAAGGCCCCGGCGGCGATCATCCTCGTCGCGCTGCTAGGCGCGACGAGCGCGGTTGATGACGAGGAAGTTGTTCAGGCATTGGTGAAACTCGATCTGATCAAATCCACGCTTCACGCCACGGTCGAAAGGATTCTCGCGATTACGGCGGAGCCTTCGGAACCCGAAGGTCGCGGCGAGACGGCGGCGCGCAAGACGGGAGATGCTTCGACATCCGATAATTCTTTGATAACGACCGACAAAAAACAAATCCTCGACTCAAGCGCCGGCGGCGATAACTTCAAAGGCGAAGCATCGCCTGAAAGCGCGCCTATATTATCACCAGACAGCGTGTGAACCGAGGAGGTCCGGTCGTCGCGAGCAAGATGTGGAGCATTGCTTGGCGAACCCCGCGCCTTGGGAGGCGTCAACTCAAGTTTCAAAACAAGGAGGCGTCAATTCATAGGAACTCCAACGATGCGGCGTTTCGACGCGCTCTCGGGCCTTTTGCGCCATGGGCGGAGCGTTTGCCCTACGTATTTCGTATCCCGCTCGAAGCTTTTCTTCGTTTCAACGAAGGCGACGGCTGGGCGATCGCCAGCCACATCGCGCTGTCGACGCTGATGTCGCTGTTCCCTTTTTTGATCGTCGTGACCGCGCTTGCCGGTCTGTTTGGCTCCAAAGATCTTGCCGACGAAGCCAGACACATTTTGCTCGACGTGTGGCCCGAGGAAGTCGCGACTCCGATCGCGAACGATCTTCAAAAGGTCGCGACGAGCACGCAAGGGGGAGTGCTGACAGTCACCATGGTCCTCACTATTTATTTTGCGTCGAGCGGCATTGAAAGCCTTCGTATCGGCCTCAATCGGGCCTATGGCGTCAGCGAGATGCGCGTTTGGTGGCTCCTGCGACTGGAATCGGTCCTTTATGTCATCGGCAGCGCGATCGCATTGTTGGCGCTCTCGGTTCTCGTCGTTTTCGGTCCGCTGATCGTCGAGGCCGCCACGCGATATTTGGCCTGGTTGGAACAATTCACGTTGATCGTGACCGTTGCGCGATTCGCCGTCGCCGCTGTTGTTCTCGCGGTGACGCTTTTGATGGTTCACTATTGGCTGCCCGCCGGAAGGCGTCGATTCGCCGAGATCGTTCCGGGGGTTCTCGTAACGCTCGCGTTGTGGCTCGTTGCCGGCGCCGCCTTCGGGCGTTACCTCGCGGCTTTCGCGGATCGTTACGCGGTGACTTACGCGGGGCTTTCCTCGGCGATGATCGCGCTGGTCTTTTTGTATTTTTCCGCGGGAATATTCATTTATGGCGGCGAACTGAACGCCGCGATCGCGCGCGCTTCGCGAAGTCCAACACGTCCGGCGTCGGCGCCCGCTTCCATCGCGGGCGCCCACCGAGAATGATCGGGCTCGCGCCTAATGTTGGTGCGCCAGCGTGGAGTCCGTCGCCGTCTTGGTCACTTGGCGCCCGGCGAAGGCCATCATCACGATCGCCCAGCCCGACATGATCAAGTTGAAGCCGACGAGAAGACCCAGAACCCAGATGCCGCTCGCCGGCCAACCGAGAACGATGATCGCGACCAGCAGCAGATCCGAGACGCCGCTCGCCAGCATCCAGCCCCATGTGCCCGGCAGCGAATCGCGATAGACGAGCGACGTGGCGATCTGGAAAACGCCCTCGACGAGAAAGAACGCGGTCAAGATAAACGTAAGCGACAACGCGCCTTCAATAGGCTTCCAGATCAACAGGACCCCGAGAGCAAACGACAGAGCCGCCGTGATCAGGCTCCACAGGAAGGCGGGGATGTCATGGGACGAGAACAGCGCGATGAGGCCGATGACGCCGCTGAACAGAAACAGCCAACCGACGTAGATGTCGATGGCGATCGTCGCGATCGCCGGCGCGGCGACGGCAAGGATGCCGAGGATAATCATGGCCACGCCCTGGAACATCATCAGTCGCCAATGGACGCCAAAAGCGTCCCTCACGGCGCGCTGCATATCGGTGAGACTTGGATTGTCTAAGCTCATCAAATTTCTCCTATTGTCCGCTTTCGCTCGACCCGCCCATCGCGGGACGTCCGGCATGCGCCGCTAGCGCTGCTCTATATAGCGGCGTGGAGCGGTTCGATTAGGGGGGCGGATCGACGCACCTTGGGCCAGGCCGAACGCGTCGGCTCTTGTCGTTGTTTTCGTGGCGCATTGGCCGGTCGGCGTGTTCGCTTACGCGGCGCGCGACATCTTGCAGATCCCGCCGCCATTGCTCCAACGCGAAACTCAGCGCGAAAACATACTCCACCGCCTCGACGGAGAGTTCTCGCAGCAGGCCCTCCCGGCGAAGCATCGCGATTTCGCCCGCGAACGCCTCGAACGCCTCGTCCAATTTCTCGAGAGCGGGATGGGCGCCGCCCGTCCTGAGCGCCGTCCCGCACTTGCGCAGATGCTCGACGGCGGCATTGGCGACGCGCGCGAGCGGCGGTCCGACCCGTCCTTGCAACGCTTCCGGGAGAGGCGCCGTCGCGGCCCGCCCGATCATGATCAGGTCGTGGCGTAATCGGAGCAAGGAGTGGCGGAGCGGATCGAAATCCGGCTCGTTGGCGAGGAACGTCATTTGTTCGTGCTTGGCTTCCGCGCGAATCAAGTCCAATTTGGAGAAGGCCGCGCCGACGCCGCGCTGTAGCGCGCTGATGGCGTCCTCGTCGGATTTTTGCGTGAAACCCAGGAACAGATCCGGAAGAATATCCGCGATAAGATCGAGCATGTCGGCGGCGCGGTCTTTCACCAGCTTGCGGGCGCGCGTCGGAAACACCAGAAGAGAGACCACCAGGGCGACCGAACCTCCCAGCGCCACCTCGAGGACGCGATCCGCGGCGGACGCGAGAGACGTCGCATGCGTGAGAGTTGGGGCCAGAACGACGATCACGGCGGTGGACGGAGCCGCGGCGAATCTGGGGCTCATCGCGGCGAGCAGAGCCAGCGGAGCTACGGCGATCGCCAGGACGGCGGCAAACGCGGCGTCGCTCGGATGAGGAACAAACACGGCGATTAATCCAGCGTAAATCGCGCCCCCCAGAGTGCCCAGCGAATAATCGATCGTGGCCTTCACGGATTTGCCGATGCTCATTTGCGTGAGGATGACGGTGGTCAACACGGCCCAGAGGACCATGGGGAATCCCAAAAGCCGCCCGAGCGTAAGGGCTGACAGGGCCGCGACCGTCACCCGCAAGCAAAACCTGAGTTGCATTGCATGGCGTTGGATGAAGTTCCGCGGCATTGTCCCACCTCCTCGAACGCGCCGTTTCCTTTGCGGCACGGGAGAGAACCGCGTCAAGGTTGAAAAAGCTGCTTCCAGACATTGACGCCGCGCGTCTTTCTTCTGCCGAGGCAAAAAATCGGCTACGCTTCGCGCGCGCTTAGCGAAAGCGATCGATATCAGTTTCCGCGGAGGGCCAATGAAAGACCCATACGAAATTCTCGGCGTCGCCCAAACCGCTTCGCCCGAAGAGATACGCAAGGCATACCTCCGCCTGGCCAAGAAGCTGCACCCGGACCTCAACCCCGGAAGCAAGCATTCGGAGGACCGCTTCAAGGAGGTTTCAGCCGCCTATGATCTGCTTTCCGATTCGGACAAGCGTCAACGGTTTGATAGCGGAGAGATCGACGCTTCGGGGGCTGAACGGCCGCGCGAGCGATATTACAAGGATTTCGCGGCCGAAGCCGACGCCGGCCACCCTTACGAAAACCGTTCAGGCTACGCGGATTTCGCCGAAACGGACGACATCTTCGCTGAGTTGTTGCGGCGGAAGGCGCGGGAAGCGCGGCACGCGCGCGGGCCAGACTTGCATTATCACTTTTCGATCGAATTTCTAGACGCGGTAAACGGGGCGACCAAGGTGCTCACCTTGCCGAAAGGAGGGACCCTTCACGTAACTATCCCGCCTGGAATTCAAGAGGGACAGATTCTGCGCCTGCGCGGGAAGGGGGCTCCCTCGCAGGGCGACGGCGAAGCCGGAGACGCGCTGGTGGAAATTTCAATCAATCCTCACAAGTTCTTTTCCCGGCAAGGCGACGACATTCATCTCGACCTGCCGATCACGCTGACGGAAGCCGTCCTCGGGGCGCAAATCAGAGCGCCCACGCCAAAGGGGCCCGTCGTCCTGACGGTGCCGAAGGGATCGAATACTGGTAAAGTCCTGCGCTTAAAGGGAAGAGGCGTTCCGCGGCGCGATGGCCATGGCGACGAATTCGTCACGCTCAAGGTAATGTTGCCGCCAGAACCGAATCCTGAGTTGGAAGCCTTTCTTTCCCACTGGACGCCGGGAAAGAGCTACGACCCGCGGCGGGATATGCAGTCATGATCATCACCAAGCTGGACTTTCTTGAACGCGCGCGGCTCGATCGCGAGACGCTGGAAGTGTGGATCGAAGAGGAATGGCTGCTTCCCAGTCGAACCGCCAACGAATTGCTGTTTTCCGAGATGGACCTCGCGCGCGCGAAACTCATCCGGGATCTAAAACACGACATGGGAGTCAATGATGAGGGCGTGGGCGTGGTCTTGAACCTTCTCGATCAGATTCATGGCTTGCGAAAAGTCATGGCGGAGTTGTTGCGGTCCGCGCACGAGCAATCCGCCCGAGTTGACGATGTTTCATCGAAAGGCCAGGATCAAGGCGACAAATGATTATTTGCTCGCATCATCGGCATCCGAAGTCGCAATGCGCGCCTTACGCGGCGAAGGTTGAATCGTGACGAAAAACTTTGTCCCCTTGCCGGGCTTCGACTTTATCGCAAGCCGTCAGCCATGCCGGTCGGCGATCGACTTGCAGATCGCCAGTCCGATGCCGGTGCCGGGGTATTGAGTTTGCGAATGCAGCCGCCTGAAGGGTTCGAAAATCGTCCGCGCATATTTTTCGTCGAATCCAATACCGTTGTCCGTGATTTCGAGGAGCACGCCGCCGTTGCCGATAGGGTTCGATTTGATGCGAACCTTCGCGGTTTCGTTCGGTTTGCGATATTTAATCGCGTTGGAAACGACATTGGTTATCAAGCGAGCGAATTGACCGCGGTCCGCCGTGAACCATAGGTGAGGAACTTCAATTTGAATCTCGGCACTGGTTTCGCTCACAAGTTGCGACAAATCGTTGAGCGCGGATTCAAGCTCGTCTCGCAGTTCGAGTTCTTGCAATTGTTGCGCGTCGTTGATCGTCTTCGAATAGGTGAGCAGATCGTCGACAAGCGATCGGGCGCGTAAAGCGGATTTGCTGATGACCTGGTTCGCATGCGCCATCTCCGATTTGTTCGAGGACTCGATCGCCCGCTCCAGGAGATCCGAAAAGGCCGCGATCTTGCGCAAAGGCTCTTGCAGATCATGGGAAGCGATGAACGCGAATTGAGCCAGGCGCTCGTTGGCGCGCTCGAGTTCAAAGGCGCGTTGCGCCAAGGTTAGATCCGCTTCGCGCCGCGCGGAGATGTCGAGCACGGTCGCCAGCACGAGAAAGCCCTTCACCGTCTTGATGGGCGTGAGGCCGATTTCGACCGGGAATTCGCTGCCGTCGCGGCGGGTCGCCTTGAGGTCGCGGCCGATCCCCATTGGTCTTTTGCTTGGATTCGCCAAAAACCCTTGCCGCAAGGATAGGTGAGCTGGCCTTAACCGCGTCGGAACCAGAATGTCTATGGTTTGTCCGACCAGTTCCTGCGTTTGGTAACCGAACATTCGCGAGGTTTCCGCGTTGGCGAATTGAATGGCTCCATCTTGGCCGGCGACAATCATGGCCGCGGGCGAAGATTCCACCGCCAGGCGAAAAAGATCGTCCTCCTCGCTCTCAAGCTTCATTGATGCGCCCCTTGCCAGGCCATTTCGCGCACGCCATATCCCCTTCACGCGTTCAACGCGTTTTTAAGCCGCTCGGCCGGCGGCGGGTTTGCGCCCTCTTGCAATATGGGGCTCAATTGTCTTCAGTCGACGTTCCGAAACCGATATGCAGCGTCTTGATCGTCGAGGACGATGAAGATGACGTATTTTTGTTGAATCGCGCCTTCGACGATGTGCGGCGCATCCTTAGGCGCGACATTAAAACCGAGCATATCGAGAATGGGCTCGAGGCGCTTTACCTCGTCTCGCGGCAGGACCTCACGGAGAATCTTCCGGATATATTGGTTCTTGATCTCAACATGCCCAAGCTGGACGGGATGAAGTTTCTCAGATCCTTACGGCAATCCCTGTTCCTAAAGGATCTCCCGGTGTTCGTGCTGACGACCACGACGGCGAAGTCCATCCATGAGGAGGCGATGCGCGCGGGAGCCGATAAGGTCTATGTGAAACCTGACGACGCCAAGGCCCTGCTCTCCATCGCCCTCGACATGGTGGGCGCGGGCTGCGGGCTCGGCGGCGAAGCTCGACACGCATGAAACGCGATCCAGATTAGGAAAGGCGGCTTGGCGCGCGTCCGGCGGACGCCGCGAGGAATAAAAGGCGGCGTAAACGGATGGCGGAAGCAACACCCGAGAACGTCGTCGAAACCAACATACCGGCGCGCCTCGACGCCTTTCCCTGGGGCCGTTTCCAAACGCTTGTCGTTGTCGCGCTCGGCGTCACCTGGATATTGGACGGACTCGAGGTCTCGCTGGCGGGCGCGGTGGCGGCCACGCTAAAGGGAGACTTCGCCCTTGGGCTGAGCGACGCCGAAATCGGCTCCGCGAGCAGCGCCTATCTCGCGGGGGCCGTCTCGGGGGCGCTGTTTTTTGGCTGGCTGACCGATCGCCTCGGACGCAAGAAGCTCTTCTTCATTACGCTCGCGGTCTATCTCGCCGCCACGGCCGCGACGGCGTTTTCGTGGGATTTTTGGAGTTTCGCGACCTGTCGCGTGCTGGTGGGCGCGGGCATTGGCGGAGAATATGCGGCGGTCAATTCGACGATTCAAGAACTGATCCCCGCTCGCGTGCGCGGCTGGACCGACCTCGTGATCAATGGCAGCTACTGGATCGGCGCGGGATTGGGGGCGGCGGGCTCGCTAGTTCTTCTCGATCCCGCCCTATTCGATCCGGCGATCGGATGGCGACTAGCGTTTTTGATCGGCGCGACGATCGGCCTCGTGATTTTCGTGTTGCGCATATGGATTCCCGAAAGTCCACGCTGGCTGATTACGCATGGCCGCCTGGAAGAGGCCGACGCCATTATGCGCTCGATCGAGGACCAGTTCGCGCGCGCCGGTTGCGTTCTTGCAAAAGGCCCTTTTCCGAGCGTGAAATTGCGCGCCCGCGCTCATACGCCCTTCGCCGAATTCGCCCGCGCGATGCTCCGCACCTATCCGCGCCGCACGGTCGTCGGCTTGAGCCTCATGGCCTCGCAGGCCATGCTCTATAACGCCGTGTTCTTCACCTACGCGTTAATCCTGACGGAATTCTATGGCGTGGGCGCCAACTCGGTCGGCTGGTATTTGCTTGCCCTCGCGGTCGGCAATTTCCTTGGGCCCCTGCTGCTTGGTCGACTGTTCGATACGATTGGGCGCAGGATCATGATCAGCGCCACCTACGCTATTTCCGGAGCCTTGCTCGTGGCGGTCGGCTATCTTTTCGAGCGCGGACAAATCTCGGCGACCGAGCAAACGGCGGGCTGGTCGATAGTATTCTTCTTCGCCTCCGCGGCCGCCAGCTCCGCTTATCTCACCGTGAGCGAAATGTTTCCGGTCGAAATCCGCGCCATGGCCATCGCCGCTTTCTACGCGGTGGGAACCGGCGTCGGCGGCGTCTTCAGTCCCTGGTTGTTTGGAACTCTCATCGGAACAGGATCGCGCGCCATGGTTTTCAGCGGCTATGCTGTGGCGGCCATGCTGATGATCGGCGCCGCCGCGATTGAATGGGCATGGGGCGTCGCGGCGGAGCGCAAGTCGCTCGAAGCCGTTGCCCGGCCATTGACGCTCGTCGACTAGAGTTCCCGCGACCTTTGAAGAGACGGCCCAACAGTCACGCGGCGAGCGGCATCGAGGGCGCGTCTAGCGCCTGCAGAAATTTGTTCATCCAATTGCTTGCGTCATGCTCTCGCACTCTAGCGAGCAGCGCGGCATGACGCTCGATGCGCTCTTCGCGCGGCATGCAGATCGCGCGCTGTATCGCTTGCGCGACATCGTCGGCGTCGTAGGGATTGACGATCAGCGCCTCCTGAAGATCCTCGGCCGCGCCGGCAAATCGCGACAGCACCAGAACGCCCGGATTGTCGTCGTCCTGGGCCGCCACATATTCCTTGGCGACGAGATTCATGCCGTCGCGCAACGGNNTAGGCCTTCACCTCCTCGCGCGTTGGCGGGGCGATCTGCATCAAGGTCGCCGCCTTGCAATTTTGCGGATAGAGTTCGAGCCAACGCTTGAACGAACGGAATCTGTCCGGCAGCCCCTTCGTGTAATCCAGGCGGTCGACCCCAATGATATTCACCCGCGGCTCGCCGCGCCGGTGCAGCCACTGTATGCGTTCTTCGGCTTCTGGACGTCTCGCCGCCGCGGCGAAGGCTTCGACGTTGATGCCCACCGGAATCGTGGAAACGGATACGACATTTTCGCCAATGCGCAGCAGTTCGTCCGAAACCATCTCGCCGCCCATGTGCTCGCACGCGAAGCGAGTGAAATTCGCCTGGTCCAATTTCGTTTGAAAGCCCAATACGTCATATTGCACGAATGCGTTCATGATCCACTCATGCTCCGGCATCGCGAACAGCACATCGGGCGGCGGGAACGGAACGTGGAGGAAGAACCCCAGTCGATTGCGAACGCCGCGCGCCCGCAATCCCTCCGCGAGAGGGATGAGGTGATAGTCGTGCGCCCAAACAAGATCACCTGGATTCAACAAGGGCGCGAGCCTATCCGCGAAGTGATCGTTCACGCGTCGATAGGCTTCGCTGCTCTCTTGCGTAAAGCGAGCGAGATCCAATCGGTAATGGAGAACCGGCCACAACGCCGCATTGCAGAACCCAAGGTAATATTCCTGATAGTCGCGCTCGGTGAGCGGCATGGTGATGATGGTCACCTTGTCGTATTGCGTGCACGCCACGGCGACGCCCGACTCGTCGGCGACGATTTCGCCATTCCAGCCGAACCATATCCCGCCACGTTCGCGCAGGCCGTCGAGAATGCAAACAGCGAGGCCGCCCGCCGCTTTGCACTCCGGGTTCACGACCCGGTTGGACACGACCACGAGACGTTTCATATCGCTTTCTCCCAGGAGCGCGACAGCCGCATCGCGCAATTGATGATCCCGACCATTGAATAGGTTTGCGGGTAGTTTCCCCACTGTTCCCCGGTTTCAATGTCGATGTCTTCGGACATCATCCCAAGTCGGTTGCGACATGCGAGCAATTGTTCGAAATATTCGCGCGCCTCCTCCGTCCGCCCCATGCGCGCCAAGACGTCGATGCGCCAAAACGAACAGGTGTTGAACGCCGTCTTTGGCGTCCCAAAATCGTCGGCGGCTTCATAGCGCAGGACGTGGGGGCCGCGCGCCAGGACATTCTCGATCTGATCCATCGTCGAGATCATTCGCGGATCGGTTGGTTCGATGAAGCCGACCTCGACCATCAACAATACGCCGGCGTCGAGGTACTCGCCGTTGAATGAATCGACAAAAGCGCCTCGCTGCCGTGACCATGCCCGGCTCAGAATGGTGTCCTTCACCTGATCGGCCTTTTCCCGCCAATCCCGCGCGCGTTCCGGCTCGGCGATATAGTCGGCGATCAACGAAAGGCGATCGAGCGCCGCCCAACACATCACCGCCGA
>PLZT01000578.1 GCA_003152255.1 Methylocystaceae bacterium
CGAGACGAGCGGCGTGGGGTTCTCGGCGGGAGAAAAAGCGTCCTGCTCGCGCGCCTGATATTCCAGCTCGGCATGCTCATGCTCGGGATAAGCGTCATCGCCGACCGCCTCGGGCTCCTCGGCCGCGTCGCGCTCGGCGAAAACCGGCTCTTCCTCTTCCTCGTCGACGGCCGAGGGCGCGTCATGGAACGGCGTCTCCTCGTCGTAGCGCGAGCGCTCCAACTGATCCCGCCCGTCCGCCGCCGGCGTCTCTTCCACCGCGACGAGGCGCGGCGGCTCGGGTTCGCGAGCCTTGCGCGGCTCGGGTTGAACGTCGTCGATCTTGCGACGATCCGGCCTGTCGCGACGGACGGACAGACTGACGTCATCGTCGGCGATGATGCGCCGAATCGAAGCTAGTATCTCTTCCATGGAAGGCTCATGGGCGCGGCGCTCATCTTCCAACGAAAGGTTTGGGCTCTGGGCATTTAAAGCGCTCATCGCATTTGCTCTTTTCAGGTTCGACGGCCCGGGCGAATCCAGACGAGATATTCATCTTCCTACGCTGTGACGGGAGAAGCTACGCTAATCAACCGCTCTCGCGCGCAGTCCACACTTTTCCGCGCGCCGCGTTAAAGGATCATCGGCCGTCCGGCGTGTCCAATCCCAGCCATTTGTCCTTGACCTGCTCGAAATGAACGGCCGGATCGTAATCCACCACGTTCAACCCCAGTTCGCGCGTGGAGAGTCGTCCGACCGCCGCGAGCGCCGCATAGGAAGCGACAACCCTGTCATGTTGCGCGATCACGAGATTGACGCGCGCGTTCAGCAGCGCCAACTGCGCGTTGAGCACGTCCAGCGTCGTGCGCTGACCGACTTTCGCCTCCTCGCGCACGCCCATCAACGCGATCTCGGCGGCCCGCACCGAGGCCTGATTGGAGATGATCGACGCCTTCGCGGTATCGAGTTGCGCCAGGCTCGACACGACGCTCACGCGCGCGTTGTCGCGCTGCAAATCCGCGCTGAGCCGCGCCTGACCCAATTGCTCCTTGGCCTGTCGGACCGAGGCATATTCCGAGCCGCCCTGATAGAGCGGAATATTCAGATTGCCTATCGCCTGCGCCGAGAACTGACGCGTTCCGGGAAAGCCAAGGAAAGAGTCATATTGCGGCGAGACCTGCGCGTTGACGGAGAGAGTCGGAGCCAGGGCGCTCTCGGCGACCTTCACGGCGAGAGCGGCCACGTCGATCTGATGCTCCGCGGCGATAACCGCGGGATTTTCGATCAATGCCGCGGCGATCGATTCGTTTAGCGACTTCGGCAGCAGCTTTTCCACGCCCTGCGCCGGTTCGAGCCGCTTGGGCTCGACGCCCACAAACTGCCGGTAGCCGGCGACGCTGATCTTCAACAGGCCCTGCGCGGCGTAGACATCGGAGTTCGCCTGCGCGAGCGAGGCTTCCGCCTGCGCTACGTCGGTGCGCGTGACCTCGCCGACCTGGAACCGGTCCCGAGTCAGCCGCAGTTGCTCCGTCAGCACGGCGACATTACTCTTGCGCAAGTCTAAAATGGCCGTGTCGCGCAGCACGTTCATATACGCGGTCGCGGCGTTTTGCAGGATCGACTGCTCGGTTTGCCGCAAAGCGGCGCGCGCCGACAGGACCGAAGATTCCGCCTGCCGGACGGAATTGGCGGTGCGTCCGCCGTCGTACAGCGTCTGCGAGACGTTGAGCGCCGCGCCGCGCGGCTTGCCGAGATATTCGTCGCTGGAATAGACGCGGGAGCCGTCGGCGTTGCGCCCCGCCGGTATTTTGACGGTCGAGAATTCAGGCCCCGCATTGGCTGAAATGCTGGCCTTTGGCCGCATGCCCGCGAGCGCCTTGGGCGCGTCTTCGTCGCGCGCGCGCACATTGGCGCGGCTTTGGTTCAAGTCGGGATTGCCCTCATAGGCGCGCGCCAGGGCTCCATTCAGCGTCTCGGCGCGGGCGCCGATCAGGCCAGCTTGCCAAAACAACGCGACAAAACCGGCGACGAACATCGCGCGGGATTGGAGGCGGAGCCTCGCCGCTCCGACTAGCCCCGGCGACCTCCGAACCCGCGACCTCTGAATAGGCGCCGCGTCACGCATACGTTCGAACCTCGACGTCACAACCCAGGGACAACGCAACGCCTCGTGAACAAGACAACGCTTGGGGACGGCCACAAGTCGCCGTCGCCAAATTCACGAATTCGAGCGCCACGCGGCCTCGGCTCGCGCCGCGGCGAAGATCCTAAAACGCAAACCCGGGCGCGTTCGCGAAGGGAGCGAGCAAAGGCGCCGTCGCGTCGAACAGGGCCCGCTCGCCGGCGGGCTTGCCTTCGGAACGCTCGAACCACACCACCTTCATTCCGGAGTCTTCGTCCAGCTTTTTGTAGGCGAGGAGATGTCCATTGGGCGCGAGCTGCTCGAACAGAGCGTCGAGCCCGCCCTGTACGGCGCCGTGGATCAGAATCACGTCGAACGGCGCGGCGGCCGGAACGCCTTTCTCCAGCGGGCCGCACTCCACGCGCACTTGCGTTGCGCCGACCTTGGCGAGGTTCGCGCGCGCGAGCGCCGCGAGTTCGGGCTCGCTTTCGAGCGCGACCACCTCGCCCGCCAGCCCGGACAGCAGCGCCGCCGAATAACCGGCGCCGCCCGCCACGTCGAGCACCCGCTGAGTTGGACGTATCTCGGCCTTTTGCAGGAATCTGGCCAAAACCAACGGCGCGGGAATCGCGCGAGACGCGGCTCCGGCCACGCCCCTGCCGGAGATCGCGAGGTCGGAGTAAGCGATCGGCTTCAGCTCGGGCGGCAGGAAGAACTCGCGGGGAACGTCGAAGAAACGCTGCAACACAGGCAAATCCGTCACGTCGAACGGGCGCAGCTGGCGCTCCACCATCACCTTGCGCAATTCCTCGGTGGCCTTGCCGTCCTCCAAGCCCGCGGACGGCTCGACGATGGGGTTAACCGGCGCTACTTTGGCCGTCGCTGCTTGAGCCATGAGTGATTTTCCGGCTTCGCGCCGGCCTCTCGAAATTGGAACGCCGCGCCGCGGGCGCGGGGCGGCCGTGCGCAACTTTATATGTTCCGCCTCCCCTCATGTCCATGCCCAGACGACGCCTCTACTCGAGACCTTCGCCCGTCTCTCCCAGACGCCGCATCTGGGCCAGCGTCGTTTTGTCGAGAACGCTGGCGATCGCCTCGCGGGCTTGCAGCATCACCAGCCGCACGGCGCAGTGGTTCTCGTCCACGCAGTCGTCGCAGCGCCGATAAACGGTCTGGCTCGCGCATTGAATCGGCGCGAGCGGCCCGTCCAGCGCGCGAATCACATTGCCGACGCCGATCTCCTCCGGCACCCTCGCCAGGGTGTAGCCTCCGCCCTTGCCTTTCTTCGAGTGAACGAAGCCGGCGTTGCGCAGTTCGCCGAGAATCGCATCGAGAAATTTCTTGGGTATTTGGTTCGCGGTGGCGATGTCGGCGACCAGCGCGGTTTGTCCCGGTTCGATCCCGGCCAGGAACACGAGGGCCTTCAGTCCGTATTTCGCTTTTTTGGTCAACATGGTCCCGAGCGCTCTCCTCGATCTTCGGCCGGGCCGCCGGGATAGGCGTCGCGTCGACCCGCCCGCGCGCCTTGCGAGCGCCCGATAGCTCATGCGCCGTCAACGAATCCTCATATCAAAATAGATGAATATTCCCTAGCGCATTTAAACAACCAAATTTGTGGATTTCTCCGAACGGATCTCTCGTCGCCCGGAAATTGCTTATAGATCAGCGATGTACGCCGCGACGCGCCGCGTCGCCGCGCGGCGGCGCGAAAATGATGTCGAAAGACCTATTGACAAAAACTACGGTTTTTATGGACTATGCAAAAAATATCTCTCGCTCGCGCGCCGAGACCTTCTCCACCTTCACCTTCGAGCCCCGACATGGACGCCTTGGACTATAAAATTCTCTCCATTCTGCAAGACGACGCCTCCCTGTCCATCGCCGAGATCGCGGCGCGGGTCGGCCTGTCGCAGACGCCCTGTTGGAAGCGCATCCAGAAACTCGAGGCGACCGGCGTCGTCACGCGCCGCGTCGCGCTGCTGTCGCCGGAAAAACTGGGTCTTGGTCTTTGCGTCTATGTTTCGATCGTCGCCGGCGAACATTCCGACGCCTGGCTCGAGCGCTTCACCAAGCAGGTCGCCGGAATGCCCGAGGTCGTCGAGTTTCATCGCATGGCGGGGGACGTGGACTACATGCTGCGCGTCGTGGTCGCGGACATGGCCGCCTTCGACGCCTTTTACAAACGCCTCATCTCGATCACGCCGTTGCGCAATGTCGTTTCGCGATTCGCGATGGAGCGCATCAAGTCGACGACCGCCCTGCCCTTTCCCGAGGCCGTGGAGCGGGCCGCGCGAACCGCACGGATCGCCGAAGCGATCGCGATCTGACGAGCGGGGTCCGCTCGAGGCCCTGGCCGGCGCCGGGACGGTGCTCTCCCTTGACGCCAAGTTTCGCGACGCGCCAGCGCGCGGATTTCGCCCCAGGCGTCAATTCATGTATTTTCACGGTCAAGCTAATGACGCGGGGATTGGCGAAGTCCGCGCGAATAAACGAGGAGCAAGGACAATGACGCAGAGCCCCTTTTATACGCCCCCGGCCAAGCCCGGCCGCGGACGCATTTACGACTCGATCACGCAAACCATCGGCGACACTCCGATCGTGCGTCTCGACCGTCTTGCCAAGGAGAAGGGCGTGAAGGCCAATCTTCTGGCCAAGCTCGAATTTTTCAATCCGATCTCCAGCGTCAAGGACCGCATCGGCGTCAGCCTGATCGAAACGCTGGAAAAGAGCGGCAAGATCGCGCCCGGCAAAAACGTGCTGATCGAGCCGACCTCCGGCAACACCGGCATCGCTCTGGCCTTCGTCGCGGCGGCGCGCGGCTACAAGCTGATCCTGGTCATGCCCGAATCGATGTCGATCGAGCGGCGCAAGATGCTGGCTCTGCTCGGCGCCGAACTCGTGCTGACGCCGGCGGCGCAGGGCATGAAGGGCGCGGTCGCCAAGGCCAACGAGCTCGCCGCCGAAAACCCCGGCTCGGTCATTCCGCAGCAATTCGAGAATCCGGCCAATCCGGAAATCCACCAACTCACCACCGCCGAGGAAATCTGGAACGACACCAATGGCGTCGTGGATTATTTCGTCTCCGGCGTCGGCACGGGGGGCACCATCACCGGCGTCGGCCGCGCGCTGAAGCCGCGCCGGCCCAGCTTGCGCATCGTCGCGGTGGAGCCGGAAGACTCGGCAGTGCTGTCCGGCCGTCCGCCGGGACCGCACAAGATTCAAGGGATCGGCGCTGGTTTCGTCCCTCCGGTGCTCGACCGCGGCGTGATCGACGAGATCATCACGATCGGCAACCAGACCTCTTTCGAGACCGCGCGCCATCTCGCCCGCATCGAGGGCATACCCGTCGGCATTTCCTCAGGCGCGGCGGTGGCGGCGGCGCTGGAGATCGCCGCGCGCCCGGAAGCCGAGGGCAAGAACATCGTGCTGATCATTCCATCCTTCGCCGAGCGCTATCTTTCGACCCCGCTGTTCGAAGGACTGTGACGCGATCGCGGCTGGCGCGCCGCGCCGGCCGCCCACCCTCGCTCGAAAAGCTCGGGGATTATTTTTTGGAAATCGATTGCGCGGGCGCGGCCGCCTTCGCCTTGAATTTCTCGTGGTGATGGCGCGCATAGGCGCCGACGATATAGCCGACGAGGGTGATCGCGAAATAGACGATGATCAGGAAGCCGCCGCGCTCGCTGGCCTTCTGCGCCCTGTCGAGCAGTCCCGTGACATCGGTGACATCGACAAATTTGTCGACTCCAACGCCGAACACAATGCCGAGGATGATCACCGACCAGGAGGGCGCGCGAAAATATCCAGCGGCGACGGAAACCAGGAAAGCTCCCAAACCCACGAGATGGATGAATTGTAGGAAGATCGCCTGCGACACCAGACCGCCCAAGCGGATAAGCTTCATCATTGGTCACCTCTTTAGACAGGGAGCCGAAACCGAAGGACGCAAATTACACATTCGGAAGGTGTTGCGCGAGAGCCTCGAGCACCGCCATGCGCACGGCGACCCCCATTTCGACCTGTTCGCGGATCAGCGAACGCGGACCGTCGGCGACGGATGAATCGATTTCGACGCCCCTGTTCATCGGTCCGGGGTGCATCACCAGCGCGTCCGGCGCCGCGCGCGCGAGCTTTTCCTCGTCGAGACCGAAAAAATGGAAATATTCGCGCGAACTCGGCACCAGCGCGCCGCTCATGCGCTCGCGCTGCAGCCGAAGCATCATCACGATATCAGCGCCGTCAAGTCCGCGCGCCATGTCGTTGTGGACCTCGACGCCCAGCCGCTCCAGCGAGCGCGGAACCAGCGTCGACGGCCCCACGACGCGCAGCCGCGCGCCCATCGCGCCGAGCAGGAGAATGTTCGAGCGGGCGACGCGCGAATGCAGCACGTCCCCGCAAATGGCGACGATCAACCCCTCGATGCGGCCCTTGTTGCGGCGGATCGTCAGCGCGTCGAGCAGCGCTTGCGTTGGATGTTCATGGGCGCCGTCGCCAGCGTTGACGACGGAGCAATCGACCTTGCGCGCCAGCAGATGCGCGGCGCCCGCCTGCGAATGGCGCACGACGATGATGTCCGGACGCATGGCGTTGAGCGTCATGGCCGTGTCGATCAGCGTCTCGCCCTTGCTTTCCGAGGATTGCGCGACCGACATATTCATCACATCGGCGCCAAGCCGCTTGCCGGCGATCTCGAAAGACGCCTGCGTGCGGGTCGAGGCCTCGTAAAACAGATTGATCTGCGTGCGCCCGCGCAGATTGGAGCGCTTTTTTTCGACCTGCCGAGACACCTCGATGGCGTCCTCGGCGAGATTCAGAAGCGCCACGATATCCGGGCGCGACAGGCCCTCGATACCCAGCAGATGGCGGTGGGGGTAGTGATTTGGGGAGGGGTCAAGCGGCATGGGCGGGTGATAGCATCTTTGTGGCGGGGGCGGAATCGGGGTTTTGTTCGCCCAGTTGGCGGGAGCGCTGGTCGTGCGGGGCGTTCGCGCAAAGGTCAGGCGCCGAGAATTGAAGACCTAATCTCTTCGCCGCCAGACCGCGACGCTATTTCGAGGCCCCTGTCCAAAGGGTTGGTAGTGGACCACTATGAATTTCAGCTTCTGACCCCGTCTCGGAAATAAGCGTTCCTTGGCCAGTAGTCGGCCGGTTGCACAATCGCATTTATGGCCGCTGGACCGAAGCCGGCCAATTAGATATCCTCACAATCGTGGCTTAGGGGCTCGAATGACTCGATTACGAAGGGAAGGAAACAATGTCGAATCATTTTACGGGACTCAGCCTCGGTCCACCGCTCGGCGACCAAAGACTCGACTTGTGCGATCTCTATGCGTTCCAGTCGCCCGCCGACCCGTCGAGAACCGTGATCATCCTCAACGCAAATCCAAATGCTGACGCGCTCCATCCCGACGCCATTTACCGGCTCAACATCGACAACGACGGTGATTTGCTGACGGACGTCGCGCTTAGCTACGTGTTTTCGAAGCCGCAAAACGGCAAGCAGACTTTCAACGTGTTTCTGGCCAAAGGCGCGGAGTCGCGCTCAGTCGAAGCTATCGGGAAGAAGATAGTCGCCGATGCAGAAGTCTCATTCGGCCCCAAGCCCAACCTCGTCAAGGCGGGCGACTACACATTCTTCGCCGGCAGTCGCAGCGACGCTTTCTTCTTCGATTTCGACGGCATCAAAAATCTGTTCGACATCAGAGGCAAGCGGAATTTCACCGAGCCTCACCTGAGCGGCAAGTCACCGTGGACTGGCGTGGATTCGAATACCGAAGCCAACGTCTTCTCGATGGTGGTCGAACTGCCGACGAGCGAACTAGCCCCCAAGCCCGAAGTACACATTTGGGGACGATGCAGCGTGAGGCAGGATGGCAGCATGATCCACGCCGATCGCGCGGGCCATCCGAGTGTCAGCAGCTTTTTCAACACCGACGACACGAAGTTGGAATACAACGCCAGCGAGCCGGTGAACGATCGCAGGCGCTGGCTCGATCAGTTCGTGCATCTGATGGGCCATACGGGAAATTACTCGCGCGAAGAAGCGATTGCCGAGATCGACAAGGAGCGAACACTGCCCGACGTGCTGAGTTTCGATCCATCGAAGCCTGCGAAGTATCCCAACGGCCGCGTTTTCACTGACGACGTGATCGATTACCGCCTCGCGTTCCTGACCAAGGGCGAATGCCCTTCCAGCGGTTTGAAACCGCACACCGACATTCTCGAGCAGTTTCCGTACCTTGGCGCCCCACATCAGAAGAAGAACTAGCAGCGCGCGACAGGGCGACCGCGTGGAAGCCTGGCCCGACAGCAGGAACGGGAAGCGCTTGCGCGCTTTGCTTCGACAAGGCGCTGTTTGCTGCAGCGCATGAGTCGGCTTGTGGCGCAAAGGCGAAAATTCCCGCTCCGCCCCCCACCCGCCCCGACCCAAACCGCGCAATTCCCTGCTCGATCCGGTCCTTGACATATACTCTTAACGAGCATATGTAGGCGTCAAGGCTTAATGCAGGATTGTCCCGACATCCCCTGCGCGACAGCTGAGCTATAGCGGTTGTCGCCACGTTCGGCCCAAAAGGGGCTTGGTCGGCCGGCTTATGCTCATATCGAGCATAATGTCCCCGCGGACCTCGAAGTCCAAATGTTCCTCGCGGCGTAAATTGGGAGCGGCGTCATGAGCATATCGTCACTTATCGGCGAAACCCGTAAGCGCGCCAGCGTCGCGCCGCTCGGCGTCACCCTTCGCCAGCGTTTTCCGGTTCTGCCGCGCCCCAATCTCGATTGGACGCCGCAGGTCGAGGCCGCGACCGCGCATCTCTATGAACGCGTCTCGAAGGTGATGCCGCCGGTCGAATGGCCCTTCCACGCGCCTTACGTCAAGGCGATCAACGAGTTGAAGCGCGAGCGCAACGCGGTGATCCTCGCGCACAACTATCAGACGCCGGAGATCTACCACTGCGTCGCCGATTATGTCGGCGACAGCCTGCAACTCGCCAAGCTCGCGAGCGCCTCCCCCGCCGAGCTGATCGTGCAGGCCGGCGTGCATTTCATGGCCGAAACCTCGAAGATTCTGAGCCCCGAAAAGACCGTGCTGATCCCCGACAGCGAGGCCGGCTGTTCGCTGGCGGCGTCGATCACCGGTGCCGACGTCCGCGCGCTTCGCAAGGAATATCCGGGGGTTCCGATCGTCGCCTACGTCAACACCTCGGCCGAAGTGAAGGCGGAAGTCGACATCTGCTGCACCTCTTCCAATGCGCTGAGAATCGTCGAGAGCCTTGGCTCGGATCGCGTGATCATGCTGCCGGACAAATATCTGGCGCAAAATATCGCCGCGCAAACAAACGTCAGGATCATCGCCTGGCACGGCGCCTGCGAGGTTCACGAGCGTTTCACGGCCGAGGAAATCGAGAGCTACCGCGCCGACAATCCCGGCGTGAAGATCATCGCGCATCCCGAATGTCCGCGCGAAGTCGTTGAAATTTCGGACTTCGCGGGCTCGACGGCGGCGATGATCGACTATGTCCGGACGAAGAAACCGGCGCGCGTGCTGCTCGTCACCGAATGTTCGATGGCCGATAATGTCGCCGCCGAAACGACGGGCACGGAGTTCATCCGCCCCTGCAATTTCTGCCCGCATATGAAGCGCATCACGCTGCCGAAAATTCTCGACAGCCTGATCTATATGCGCGACGAAGTGCTGGTGGATCAAGCGCTTGCGGCGAGAGCCCGCGCCAGCGTGCAGCGCATGATCGATGTCGGCTGAGCCCCCCGACGCAAAAGATCTCGCGGAGGCGAGACTGGATCAGGTGCTGGCGGCGATCGACGCCGCCAACGCCGACGACCCGCGCAAATGCGTCGTCGACGGTCGGGAGATCGCCTTCGAGCAGCTCTATTCCACGCGCATGGGCACGCATCTCGCGCGCATTTACGCGCATGCATCCGCATTGTTGCGCATCGCCGCGCATGCGCAGCATCTGCGTCGGTGGGAGATTCCTCGCGACGATTTTCCGCCGGGGCGCCACGGCTATAACGACTGGCGCAAGCGTTGCCGCATCCATCACGCCGACCTCGTGGGCGCCATCATGCGGGAGCATGGCTATAGCGACGCCGAGGCGGCGCATGTCGGCTCCCTCATCAAAAAAGAGCAACTGAAAAAAGACCCGGAGTCGCAGGCGCTCGAAAACGTCGCGGCCGTTGTCTTTCTGGCGTATTATTTTGACGAATTTTTGGCCAAATATACCGGCTACGACGACGACAAGATCGTTGACATCCTCGGCAAGACCCTATGCAAAATGTCGCCGCGCGGCCACGAGGCGGCGCTCGAGTTGCCGCTGCCCGAGCGCGCCCGCGCGCTGATAGCGGCGGCGATAGAGAAGGAATCCGCCACCCTCGCGCGCCTCGCCGCCGTCGCCATCGACTGAGCGCATGGACAAAAAGACGCCATCCATCCTCATCGTCGGCGGCGGGCTCGCCGGGGTTTTTTGCGCGCTGAAACTCGCGCCATCGCCCGTGACAATCCTGGCGCCGGCGGGCATTGGCGGCGCCTCGGCCTGGGCGCAGGGCGGCGTCGCGGCGGCGGTTTCGGAAGGCGACACGCCGGAGGTTCACGCCGCCGACACCATCGCCGCCGGCGCCGGACTCGTCGACGCCGACATCGCGCTCGGCGTCGCGCTGGAAGCGCGGGCGCGGATCGACGATCTCGCGGCGTTCGGCGCGCCCTTCGACCGCGACGCGCTCGGCGTCTTGCAGCCCTCGCGCGAGGCGGCGCACACGCATCGCCGCATCGTGCGGGTAAAGGGCGACGCCGCCGGCCGCGCGATCATGGAGACTCTCGCGCGACGGGTGCGAGAGACGCCGTCGATCGAAGTCGTCGAGGGCATTTCGGCATTTGAAATTGTAACGCGGGAAGGCCGGGCGATCGGCGTGCTTGGCAGCGACGCCGACGGACAAACGCGCTTTCTCGGCTGCTCCGCGCTTGTGCTCGCGACCGGCGGCGTCGGCCATCTCTATAGCGTCACGACAAACCCCATCGACGCGCGCGGCGCCGGCGTCGCCATGGCGGCGCGCGCCGGGGCGCTGATCGCCGACGCCGAATTCGTGCAGTTCCATCCGACCGCCATCGACATCGGCGCCGATCCCGCGCCGCTCGCCACGGAATCGCTGCGCGGCGAAGGCGCGTTGATCGTCGACCGGGACGGACATCGCTTCCTCGCCGACATCGACCCCGCCGCCGAACTCGCGGCCCGCGACATTGTCGCGCGCGGGGTTTTTAGCAGCATCAAAGCAGGCAACGGCGCCTTTCTCGACGCGCGCACGGCGATCGGCGCGGCGTTCCCGACAAAATTCCCGACCGTTTACGCAAGTTGCATGGCGGCGGGGATCGACCCCGTGACCGCGCCAATCCCCATCGCCCCCGCCGCGCATTACCACATGGGCGGCGTCGCGACCGACGCCAAGGGCCGCACGACTCTGCCGGGCCTCTGGGCCGCTGGCGAGGTCGCCTGCACCGGCCTGCACGGGGCCAATCGCCTCGCTTCGAACTCGCTGCTGGAGGCGCTGGTGTTTGGCGCGCGGGTCGCCGCCGACATCGCTGCGTCCGCGTACGACGAGATGACAGCGCCTTTCCATGCGAGAGAGCAATCTCATCACGACGCCACGGATCTCGCTGTTGTCGAGGAATTGCGCGACGTTATGTCGGCCTATGTCGGCGTCGTGCGCGACGGCGCGGGGCTTGCGCACGCGCTGGGCGCGATCAACCGCCTGCGCCGGCAAGCGACAGGCGCGCAAACGCAAAACATGCTGACGACGGCGCTGCTGATCGCCAGCGCGGCCTTCGCCCGGCGCGAAAGCCGGGGCGCGCATTTCCGCTCGGATTTTCCTGAGCTGTTCCCGGAAACGGCGCGGCGCTCGCGGCTCACGCTCACGGAGGCCGAAACAATCGCGCGGGAAGCGACATCGTGACCAACCTCCCTGCCCTGCCCAAACTCCTCGTCGCCGACGCGGTGCGCGCGGCCCTCAAAGAAGACCTCGGTCGCGCCGGCGACATCACTACGCAAGCGACCATCCCCGCGACGGCCCGCGCCAAGGCCGTGATCGCGGCGCGCGAAGACGGCGTGATCGCCGGGATCGCGCTGGCGCGCGAGGCCTTTTCGCAAATCGACGCATCAATCGCCTTCGAGCCTTGCGTCGATGACGGCGCGCATGTCGCACAGGGCGCGGTCATCGCGCGGATCGAAGGTTTCGCGCATGGGATTCTTTCGGCCGAACGCGTCGCGCTGAATTTTTTGGGGCGGCTGTCCGGCGTCGCGACGCTCACCGCGCGCTTTGCTTCAAAAATCGCCCACACCAAGGCGAGGGTTTGCGACACGCGCAAGACCACGCCGCTGCTGCGGCCGTTTGAAAAATACGCGGTGCGATGCGGCGGCGGCGCCAATCACCGCTTCGGACTCGACGACGCGATTCTGATCAAGGACAACCATATCGCCGTCGCCGGCGGCGTAACGGCCGCGCTGCGCGCCGCCAAGGATTTTAAGGGCCATCTGGTAAAAATCGAGATCGAGGTCGATACGCTGGACCAGTTGCGCGAGGTTTTGGCGGAGGGCGCCGACGTGGTGCTGCTCGACAATATGTCGCTTGTGGATTTGCGCGAGGCCGTGGCGATGATCGGCGGGCGCATGATTATTGAGGCCTCCGGCGGCGTGACGCTGGAAACCATCGCCGGGATAGCCGAAACTGGCGTCGATCTGATTTCGGTCGGCGCGCTGACCCATTCGGCGCGGGTGCTGGATTTGGGGCTGGATGTGGTGGTGGAGGCTGGTAGTCCCCCTCAGTAAATTTGAATGCGTTCAAGAGCGAGCCCGAAGGCTCGCGATCCTTTAATGCGCGCCTTGGACCGCGAGCCTTCAGGCTCGCAACAATGCGACGCCGTTTCGCGAGCGCCGCCGCCGACGCCATCCGCTCGGTGGGCAACATGCGGAGCCACTCCAACCTTTCGTCACGTGCGCCGCCGCACATTTTCGCGTCCGCGACCTCGCTAAATTCCTCCCATCAAGAACTCGATGGAGACGGTCATGTCGAACGCTTATTACTCGGTCATCGAACCCGCATCCGCCCGCAGGCAATTTCGGCTGTCGATCGCCTTCGTCGCCGCCATGGCGATCGGGGCCTTCGTTTTGGGCTTCGCGACGCCGATTCATCAAGCGCCGAAGGCGACGACGCTGGATGATGGCGCCGCTTTCTCCGGTCGTCTGGTCAGCTTGTTCGAGAAGTGAAGTCCGGCGGCCTCCACGTTCCGTTCAGCCCCCAAGCCGCCCCAGCGTCAACCCCCGCCGCTCCAGCATCTCCGCGAAACGCGGCGACAGCAAAAACGCCAGCTCCTGCTCGCGCGTCACCGTCACCGGGTCTAGCGCGCGCAAGTCTTGGTCGACGTGGCCGGGGTGGCACATGATCAGATGGCGCCGTCCGCGCGCGCGCAGATAGGACTCGAACTGCGCGGCGTAATCATGGCCCGGATTGAACTCCGAAAAGCCGGCGAAGCCGTCGTTCACGACGAAGCCGGCGCGGCGCGCGGCGCGGCGGAAGCCCGCGGCCAGACCTCTTACCACCAAGGCCTTTTTGACCTGCGCGCCGCGCAAAAAAATGCGGTGCAAGGAGTCGCCGCTGTCGCGCAGCCAGCACTTGCCTTGCAACTGCCGCTGCTCTAGCGCGTCGAGCAGCGCGCCGCGAATCCCCGGCAGCGCCTGCACATGCTGGTGGCCGTCGACAAAATCCGGCGGGCGCAGCATCACCGCCTGGAAGCGGTCGAGCTGGCGGTCGATTTCTTCGCGGATTTCGTCCATCGGCAGTTTATTGCGCATCGCCATGCGGACCACATGCGACACCGGCGGAAACGCGCCCTTTGGCGCGAATTTCGGCATGGTCCCGAGCGGCGCGCCGAGCGTCAGGTTGAAATGCAGGCCGACATCGGCGTCGAACTCGCCGCGCGCGAGGTCGCGCCCGAGCGCCGGCCAGCGCGGGCCGTTGGTCAACGCGGACACGGCCGACAGCCGCCCCGCCCGCAGCGCCTCGAGAATGCCGGCGCTGACGCCATGGGAGAGGGCGTAATCGTCCGCGCAAAGCGTGATGGATTTGTTTTTGGCCATTGCTTCAATGCCCTTCGCGGCGGCGTATCGCACGGCGCGGCGCGCGTGTATAGTCCGCCCCGCGCGGCCTTGTTTTTTTGGCGCCGCGCCAAACGGAAACGGAATTGACGAAGAAGCAGCAAAGCGCCCCCCGCCCCACGCCGACGCCCTCGCGCGAAGACATTCTCGCCTTTCTGGCGCGCGAGAAAGAGGCGATGCGCAAGTCCGGCCAGAGCGGCAAGATCGGCAAGCGCGAGATCGCGCGCGCCTTCGGCATCAAGGGCGCCGATAAGATCGAGTTGAAGCGGCTGCTCGGCGAACTCGCGGCGGACGGCGCGATAGAGAAGCGCGGCAAGCGGCTCACGAAGCCCGGCTCCCTGCCCGCCGTGGCGCTGGTCGACATCATCGGTCGCGACGCCGACGGCGAGCTGATCGCGGCGCCGGTCGAGTGGAACGAGGACGAATTCGGCCCGCCGCCGCGCATATTGATCCACGCGCCGCGCAGAGCCCGGCCCGGCGAGCCGCTGCCCGGCGTCGGCGACCGCGCACTGGCCCGCGCCGAGCCCGACCGCGACGCCGGCCCCAACGATCCGCAATTCACCGGACGGGTCATCAAGCTGCTGGCGAAAGCGCGTCATCGGCTGCTCGGCGTGCTGCGGATCGAGGAGAACGGCGACGGACGGCTGGAGCCCATCGACAAAAAGCAGGCCGGCCGCGAACTCGTCGTCGCCAAGGAAGACTGGGGCGAGGCGCGCGACGGCGATCTCGTCAGCGTCGATCTCCTCGGCAAGACGCGGCTCGGCGCGGGGCGCGCCCGGGTGCGCGAATGTCTTGGCTCCGTCAAGGGCGAAAAGGCGGTCAGCCTGATCGCGCTACGCGCCCATGACATCCCCGATCTGTTCCGGCCCGAGACGCTGGCGGAGGCGGAAAAAGTCCACGCGCTCCGGCAGGGCGCCCATCACGAGGACTGGCGCGATGTGCCGCTCGTCACGATCGACCCGCCCGACGCCAAGGATCACGACGACGCGGTCCATGCGGCGCCGGACACGGCGCCCGACAATCCGGATGGCTTCGTCGTGACCGTGGCCATCGCCGACGTCGCTCATTATGTGCGGCCCCATACGGCGCTCGACCGCGACGCGCTGGAGCGCGGCAATTCGGTGTATTTTCCGGACCGCGTCGTGCCGATGCTGCCCGAGCGCATCTCCAACGATCTGTGTTCGCTGCGCGCCCTCGAGGACCGGCCGGCCCTCGCCGTGCGGCTGCGGCTCGACAAGCACGGCCGCAAACTCGGCCATGGCTTTCACCGCGTGATGATGCGCTCGGTCGCCAAGCTCAATTACGCCCAGGCGCAGGCGGCGATCGACGGACGCCCGGACGAGACGACGGCGCCGCTGCTGGAGGGCGTGCTGCGCCCGCTTTGGGCGGCCTATGCGGCGGCGAAACACGCGCGCCACGTTCGCGCGCCGCTCGATCTCGATCTGCCCGAGCGCAAGATCCTGCTGAAGCCGGACGGCGCCTTCGACCGCGTCGTCATTCCGCCGCGATTGGAGGCGCATCGGCTGATCGAGGAATTCATGATCCTCGCCAATGTCGCCGCCGCCGAAACGCTGGAGGAGAACCGGCAAAGGCTGATCTACCGCGCCCACGACGAGCCTTCGCGCGAGAAGCTTTCCGCGCTGTCGGAGTTCCTGGCGACGATCGGCGTGAAATTCGCCAAGGGCCAGACGGTGCGCGCGGCCAATTTCAACGCCATTCTCGCGCGGGTCAAAGGGCTGGATCAGGAAAATCTGGTCAATGAAATCGTTTTGCGCACCCAGGCGCAGGCGGAGTACACGCACGAGAATTACGGCCATTTCGGCTTGAACCTGCGCCGCTACGCGCATTTCACCTCGCCGATCCGCCGCTACGCCGATCTCATCGTGCATCGCGCGCTGATCGCCGCGCTTAAACTCGGCCCCGGCGGAATGCCGGATATCGCGGTCGGCGAACTCGCCGAGATCGCCGCGCGCATCTCCGCCGCCGAGCGCCGCGCCATGGCCGCCGAGCGCGAGACCGTCGACCGCCTGATCGCCGCGCATCTCGCGGATCAGATCGGCGCGCGCTTTTCGGCGCGCATATCCGGCGTCACGCGCTCGGGTCTGTTCGTGCGGCTGCTCGAAACCGGAGCCGACGGCTTCGTGCCCGCCGCGACCCTGGGCCAGGACTATTTCGCCTATGACGAGGCCGCGCATTCCCTAACGTCGAAACGCTCGGGGCAAAGCTACCGCCTCGCCGACGTGATCGAGGTTCG
>PLZT01000335.1 GCA_003152255.1 Methylocystaceae bacterium
TCCCGTCGCCGTCGCCGGCTATTCCCGAAGCGCCAGCCATAAGCGGAGAGCGCCAGTGATCAGCCCGTTCACGAAGCCTGGCACCGAAGTTGTTTGCATCCATGCGACTCCGGGAAAACTGCATCGGTTCATCATCCCGTTGGAAGCCGGCGCGGTATATCGCGTGCGCGCCATTACGGAGTCTCCGTATGGAGAGGGGTTTGGTGCGTATCTTGAAGGCATCCAAAACATGCTTCATCCGGACGACGGGAAGGAGCTTGGTTATCAAATTCGCCGTTTCCGTTACCTAGACCTCGCCGGCCTCGACGCACTCCTAACCGAAAAGAGCGATCTCCCTCTCGAATTGGAGGCAGCCAGATGACCGCCCGCCTCTACAATCACGACGCAATGCGCGCGCTCGCCAGACGCGGCTTCAGCGTGAAGAAGATCGCCGAGACGCACGAGTGCGCGGAAAGCACGGTGCGCGCCGCGCTCGATCCCGAATATGCCAAGCGGCGCGGCGCATACACCCGGTCTTACATCAAGAACGGCGGACCTCCAGTGCGTGAGCCAAAGGACGATGGCGCGCGGCTTTCGGATTGGCGTCAATGACGACGCCAGACATGCGGCGCTCGTGGCCCGGACTGGCCTCTGTGACATGGGCGTCGCGGTAATTCGCTCGCAAGAGCAAGTGGAGAAGATCATGGATATTCTCGGCCACACGGTTGAAGACAAAATTACGGGATTTAGCGGCATCGCGACGGCTTATGTCACCTATCTGACCGGCTGCAATCAAGTGCTCGTCGCTCCTCGCCAATTGCCTGACGGAAAGCCGCAAGAGGCGTGCTGGTTCGATGTGCAGCGCCTCATGATTGATCACGCCACGCCGAAAATCGTTCTCGAAAACGACAAAACTCCGGGCTGTGACATTCCCGCTCCAGTTCGCTGACTTATTCGCGGCGATGCCGCAGCAGAGCTTCGCGGGTTCTTCCTCCGCCTGCGAAGGGCCGCTCCCAAGCGGTTACTACCCTCCCAGACTTGGGCCGGCTGGAGATGCGCCTCTTGACGCGCGTCTCGCCGGCTCCTTTTCGGGATAGTTTTTCGAGAACCTTAGCGACGGCAATCGCGAGAGNNAGATCCGAACTCGAACTGGATATGCCCCGGCGAAGAGCGCGTGATCCAAGTCCCCGTGAAGCCGGGAGCAAATCTATGAGCGATGACGCGCCCCGCCAGATAGCTTCGTGTGAAATCCCGATGGAGCAAAAATTCTCATTCCGTCTCGTCCCGCAAGACGGGCGATTGGTGGACATGAAGACGTTTGGCCTCACGCTGTCCTCGCTAGCTGAACTCCATGCGGCAATGATGCAGGAAGACTTCTCCACGTTGCGGTTCAAGACGTGCATCGTTGCGATGGGGATTGATCCAGACGGCGGCGCGCGAGTCGAGTTCGCAATTCTTCCGATCGATGAGGAAACGAAATGAGCGGCGAAACAAACGGCGTCGACGGTGGCCACTTGCTCGCGTTCATCGAGCGCATCGAGAAATTGTCCGAGGAAAAGGCCGCTCTCGCCGATGACATCAAGAGCGTTTTCGACGAAGCGCGCGGCACAGGTTTAGATCCGAAAATCATGCGCAAGGTCATCGCCATCCGCAAGCAGGATAAGGCGAAGCGCGAGGAGCAAGAGGCGCTCATCGATTTGTATTTGGGAGCCCTCGGGATGCTTGCGGATTTACCGCTGGGTGTTGCATCCATCTCTCGCGCGTTTGGGAAGTGACACATGAGTTTGCGAGCGCGATTCGAGGAAGCAATCCAGCGAGAGATTATCTCCTACATCTCCGCTGTCGTTCCGCGCTCGCTTGTCTTCGCTTGTCCGAACGCTGCTCCGCGCACCTGGGGCGGCCGCGCCTCGAACGGCGTTCCTGGACTCATGAAGGGCGCTCCTGATCTTATCGCCGTGCTTCCAAAAGGCCGCGTCGTGTTTATCGAGGTCAAGACGTCCAAGGGTTCATCATCGCAGGATCAAGTCGCGTTCTCTGGCCGCTGCGACGCTCTTGGGCAAAGCTATTTCGTCGCGCGTTCACTGGATGATGTTCGCCGGGCGTTCGATGTGTTGGGTATCGAGACTCGTGAGGTTGTAAGCAAATAATGCCACAAATTCAATTCTGGTCCGCGTCCGAGGACGAAACACTAACCCGCCTATGGCACGAGGGCCTGTCATTCTCGAAGATGACGGACGTGCTCGTCAATCGAACCAAAAATATGTGCATCGGGCGCGCCAACCGGCTGGGGTTGCTTGGCAAGCCAAGGGTTAAGCCCATAATCCCAAAGACCATCATCCACAAGGGCGGCCTAACGCCAGCGGAAGAGGCGATCCTAACCCGCCTCGCCAATGAAGGCGCGACCACGCTTGCGATCACCGCGTCAATGCCTGGGCGGTCCGCATATTCGATTATCCACCATCGCCGCCAGCTCAAACTTCCAAACCCAGCAAGGCGAGGCCTTAAACCTGTGAGACCTACCATGCCAATGGATCAGGTAGCTGACAGCGTTCTATCGAAGCATATCATGGCGATATTCGAGCCGCATCCCGAGGTCGAGGATGTCGTCAGCTACGCGGCAGAAGCCATATGGGGATTGAAATTCGGCGATTGCCGTTTCCCGATTGGCGACCCTTTGAAGGACAATTTTCGTTTCTGCGATCGGCGGGCGGTGATTGGCAAGGCTTACTGTCCTGAATGCCACAACATATCGTTTGGTCTTGGCACGCCGTCAGAAAGACGCGCAACCAAAGGCATGGAGGCATCAGAATGAGCGGCTACTCCCCCTTTCGGACGCGAATCCGTGCCTTGGTCATGGATGGTAAGTCTGACGATGAAATCCGCGCGCAATTCTGTGGACAGCTTCGCCACGCCCACATGAATGATGTGCTTCGCAGCGTGCGGGACGATTTGAAGGTGCGACGCTCGACGCTTGGACCGCAACATAGCGTGCGCGTCATCGAGGAGCGCGACGGCGAGCGGTTTGTCGAGTTCGCGCCTGGTCATGTGGCGAAGGAATCCGCGCTGCGGGCGATNNGTCGAGACGCTTGTCATGCCAAGTGAAAAGAAAAAGAACCGGGCGCTCGAAATCGGGAAGGCGGCTGAATATTTGGTCGTTGCCGATTTAATCTTGGGCGGCTATCGGGCATTTTTAACTGATCAAGGACTTCCTTACGATGTTGTAATTGATATCGCCGGGCGATTGATCCGCGTCCAAGTAAAATCAACGACACGTCCAGTTCCAGTTCCAAACAGACCGGCATCCGGGAAGACATACTCATACAGCGTCAGGCGCGCCGGAAAAGGCAACAAGCGCGTAATAGGCAACGACGAGTTTGAGCTTTTGGCGCTTGTGGCTCTTGATATTCGCGTTATCGCTTATTTGCCAATTACAAACGGCGTTCGCCAGCTTGTTCATTTGCGGGTTCCAAATTGTCCGAAAACGCACGGGAACAAAGTCCATGGCAACATAGATGAATTCCCTATTGAGAAGGCGCTGGCGGGGATCAGTCAATGACGCAACCAACACGTTTCCATGACGGCAAAGTCCTTCTCTACGGTGGAGATTGTCTTGAGATTTTAGATGAGCTTGAGGCAAATTCGGTCGATTCCATCGTAACGGATGCGCCATATCACCTAACGTCAATCGTCAAACGCTTTGGTGGATCGAACGCAGCACCGGCGCAGCACGGAACTGATGGGCTTTACGCGAGAGCATCGCGCGGCTTCATGGGAAAAGCCTGGGACGGCGGGGACATCGCCTTCCGCCCAGAGACATGGGCCAAGGTGCTGCGCGTGCTGAAGCCGGGAGGCCATCTGGTCGCCTTCGCCGCGCCGAAATGCTCGCATCGGATGGTTTGCGCGATTGAGGACGCGGGGTTTGAAATTCGAGATGGCATTCTCAATCTTGTGTCGCAGCAAGCGATGCAAACAAACTTTTTTGAAAGCCTTTCACTTCAACAAAAAGACGCCTTTTTGCGGTTAATTGATAGCAACGACGCTCTCGGTCAATTAGCTTGGGGGTTCGGCCAAGGATTCCCAAAATCTCGCAATGTTTCTAGGGATTTAGACGATGATAGGTGTCTGTGCGAATTGCCGACAACCGCTTCCATATCGGCCTCCCTCACTACGGGGGACATATTGCAGTCGGAAATGTGCGGGGGAGGCGAAGAGAACGCTTCTGGCCGTGAAAACCTGCGAAATTTGCGGGTGCGAATGGGTTCCGACAACG
>PLZT01000593.1 GCA_003152255.1 Methylocystaceae bacterium
GGAGCTTCCGAGAGCCGGTCGCGGCCTTGCTTCAAGACGGCAAGACTATTGGACGCCATTTCGTTGGTCCGACGTGGGAGTTCGCCGACGGAACGCACGTAACGGGCAAGCCAGAAGCCAAGGCGCCTGGAGCCACCATCAATGATGTGCCCTGGCTCAAGATCGCTATCGCCGAACCGGCAAAATCGGGGCCGGCTGGGGGAGCGACGACAATCCTTCGCATCGATACGACAGGCGGCGCCTTCACAGGCGCTTGCTCGAAAGAGGGTGAGCTGCACGCCGAGCCGTACGCCGCGACTTATGTGTTCTTGAAATGAGACCAAGCAAAAACGGCCCGCCTGTTCATCCGAGGTCGGGCCGTCTGTGGCGTCAGGTTGTGCAACCGTTTGCTTGCTCAAAGGATAGGCTAGGCGATTCGCGCGCACAAGGGGCGTCACGCCTTCCTGTTCGCCGCAGCCGAGTAGCGCCCGAGCCGCACGGCCTTATCAGGGTTTAGATGGAAGTCCGCAGCGGCGGCTATGCTCTTGAAGGCTTCCGACGTTTGACCAGGCCGGACGCACTCAATCTCGACTTCCTCGGCGAGCAAGTAGCGAAGCTTTTCGAGAAACTCCGCATCGTCGGCGCATAGCGATTCCGCCACGCCATCCAACGCGTCGAGGTCGTCATAATTGTCGTCGGCGTTGCGGTCAGGCGCGGCCTTGGCGGCCTTGTGATTGGTCACGGCTTCGCGAAAGGACAGCCGGGGGATTTCCTTTTTCCTCGCCATGGTCATGCCCCTTCCTTCGCGGCCTCGGCGAACGCCAGAGCCCGCTTAATCGTGTTGTGAGGGTCTACCCGTTTCGACATGTAATAGTCGCCGCAGGCGTCTTCCCGGCGGGTGCCCGTGCTGCGTTCGATGAAGGTCGCGACCGAACAAGCCATGCGGTAGATGGCCTGCTCGATATCATCGTATCGGCGGCCGTCATTGGCGGCGGTTTCCAGGTCGTTGGCGATGTCGTGAATCATGGTGAGTTGGAAGAGTGCGCCGAGTGCGCTTTCCGCCCGCAAATAGCTCGCGCGATCCTTCAGGCTGTCCATGAATAGATGCGCCGCTTGCTGAAAGCCTTCCTGCCGCAATCGTTTGCCACGGTCTGCGGGCGTCGCGTAATCGGCGAACACGTTCATTGCGCCGATAAGCTGGCGAGCTTCTGGTAGCAACGCGGCGACGGGGCAGGCCGGCGAGGGCGCTTCCATTTCGAAGACTTTCGAGGCGCGCAACTTCTCGGCGAAGCGGGCAAGGCATTCGTCCCAGCCGAGCCCGACGAAATATTCGAACGCCGCGAAGACGCCGGCCCTTGTCGTTGGAGCAGTCGCGAGCAAGTCGCGCAGCGCGTCGCCTTGAGCGTCCAACAGGGCCTGGCTGGGTTCGGCTTCCGATGCTTTCAGCGCCGCCCTGTGGCGCTCGATAGCCGCGAAGATCGGGTCGCGCTCTTGTGGCGCTTCTGTTTGGTCTGTCATCTGGTTTTCCTCCTTGGTTGAAGATTATGCGGCCAACGGCTGCGGTTCGGGCGGGTTGAGCGACGGAAAACGCCAGCCGCCTTTGGCGTCGACGGGCGGCGACTTGCCTTTGGTCGCGCGCCAGTGTTCGGCCCATGCCCACCATTCCGGCGAGCCGTATTCGATCCAAACGAGCCGGGGCTTTCCCTCGATTTTGAGGAAAACTGTTTCGCGCCAGCGGCTCTCGTTCAGCCATCGCCGCGCGCCCATGACGTAGCGGCGCGGCCGTCCTTCCGTCGCCGCCGCATAGGCGAGCGCCCCGGCGACAATCATCTCAGGGGCCGCGCCGCGCGCTACAGCGCCTCGCCATGCCATCCGGGCGGCCGCGAGGTCGTTTCCACCGTCGCGCTGCGGGAAGGCTTCGAAAAACCGCTCGAATGCGTTCGTTGGTTGTTCTGCATCGGTCATTGGGTTGCCCCATCGTTGTCTTTTTGTTCAATAGTTATCCACAGGCCCGCCAATGGCTTTTGGTGAGGGTTGGGGAGGCGCACTTCGCCCTTGCGGGGCGAAATGCTTGGCATGGCTTTCGGAGCCGGGCCGTATCGTCGCACTGGCGTTGCGGGTTTCCTCTCGGAAGGCCGGGGTCATCCGGTCGGCCCTAAACCGCAGCTTCATCATGACGGCGGGGGCCGTGCGCTACGCCAGCAACATCGCGGCCCCGTGCGGCTCGTATTTCGGCCGCGTCCTGTGTGCGGACGGCCTCGGCCGCCCGTAACTTTTGCCTCTCTTCGCTGCCCGGCCGGTCATGTTCCCGGTCCTTCGTCCCTTCGGGGGAATCGCTACTGAGAGGAGCTATGCGTTCTCAGAGCAGCGACAGTTGCTCGCTTTCCTCTCCGGGCTCGGGCTCGTAGTCGGCGTCGGTCTCAAGGTCCGCGTCGCCGTCGATCTCGTCGAGAAGGGAGATCAGCGACTCGATTGCCCGTTCAACGTGTCGGCGGGCGCCGCGCGGGACTTCGATGAAAAGGCGGGGCTCGCTCATTGCCGGCCACGGCGGATATCGGCGACGACGCGGGCGGCCTCGGCGGCGGTGAAGGCCGCCCAAAGCAGGACGAAGGGCGAGAGCAAGATCAGTTCGGCGGTGACTTTCCAGGGCATAGGATTGCTCCAGACAAGGTTCGGGCGTTCGCCGAAAACAGGTGTTTCGGCGGGGCCGGTGATTGATTTAAAGCGTCTATACTGATAACTTGCGCTCACTATGGGCGATATGTCAAGCGGTATGATTCACAGTGAGCGATAGCGCTAAAATAACAGGCCGGCAGATTGCAGCGGCGCGGGCTATCGCTCGCCTCGAGCAGGCCGATTTGGCGAAGGCCGCGAATATTTCGGCTCCGACGTTGCGCCGAATGGAAGCGAGCGAAGGTCCGGCTGTTGGCATGGCGAACAATGTCGCCGCTGTCCGCGCCGCGCTCGAATCGGCGGGCGTGATCTTCGTCGAGGAGAATGAGGAAGGTCCGGGCGTGAGGCTGCGGAAAGCGCCACAGGGAACGGGAGGTCTCGGGAAATGACAGACGACCAACCACCATCAATCGCCGAGTCCGAATGGATTGATACCGACGCGCCTGCCGAAGGGCAAATTGTCCAAGTCCGCGCACAAGATGGTCACGGGTTCTATGTGCTGCCATTCATCATCATCTTCCACGACGACGAATGGTGGAACGCGCGGACGGAGGAACGGCTGGATTGTTTTGTTGCGGCGTGGAGGCCATTGAACGGTTTACCGCATACGCGCCATGATCCGCAGCCTCTTGAACCGGCCGCCGCCAATCCCGCATCAATCCCGATCGAAGACTTGAACGCCGAGAATGACGAGTAGGGGCGGCGGCTCGGTTTGAAATTTGACCCCCTTGACGGGAGCTCTCGCGCCGCCAACTCCCTGCCATGTTTAGCGCAAAGCAGATGAGGATGGGATGATAACCTTCAAAGTCATTGGCGCGCCCTGCGGGTCACGGTGGGGTAAGCGCATCTCTCTGTCTTCAGAGTCTCCCCGCCCGCTGAAATTCATTGGCGATATGGTCCTTCGATGGCACAAGATTGATGCTGCTTGCCCGACCTTAGTTGAAATCACCGGTCTTGAGCGAGAACCGATTGTCATAGAGGCCGACGCGTGTTTGGCGCGTGATTATCTTTTCCGAGATGAGCGGAATGCCCGCCAGCCCTAAAGGCGAGCGCCGCCCCGCCAACGTGACCGGCAACCTCGCGTAGGTCTCGCGGCAGGGCGGACGTGAGCTCAAAAAGAGCCCGGCGATTAACCGGGCCAAGTTACTCTTGCGACTGACTTCCCGGTAAATAGTACTCGGGCGCGGAGATAAGAGTGCGCTGGCCGCCAATTGAAGAGCAATCTTCGCCAGCGCGCCAGCTCCACGCCCTTGTCTAGCGATGTTCCCGTGACGGCACCGAGGTCGTCGCCAAGGGCTTCACCGCGCGCGGCGGCTATCTCGACTGAACGGCCCTTCTTGACGATAGGGAACTTGTTCATGAAACTGAACACAATGCTTCCTAACTGGATTAGCAAGCATTATTTTCAACTTCGAACAGAACCTTGAACCCTCCGAGGCGCGACCCCGCTTATGTCTATCTCGACTGCCACAGAAGGTAGTTTCCAATATACTTGCTTTTTTAACCTATATATCCTTACTCGATGGCCGCCCTTAAAAGAGTATTTATCTTCAACCAACTTAGTTGCCTCACATGTAATCTCGTGATCTTTTCCGAAATTAGCAAGCGCCCCCCACCTATATCCATCATGTTCTATAATAGGGACTTGAACGCACTTACTCATTTATCACCTTGACACCTTTATTTGTCAAAGAAGAAATCGTCCTCTCGACAACGCGTTGAGGAATTCCTAGCGCGTTAGCAATTCTCAATGAATTTGTGCGAGTCACACCAAGCGCCCGAATAGCCTGAATATGAGCATAAACGGCGCTTTCAATGTCTACGTTTTGGCCTGCATTAGATGAGCGACGATCCTGGGAAGAATAACGAATCCCGCTGCCGGATGTTGAGACATCGCGCGTAACGGATGTTGCGCCATCTGTTGACGCCGTTGATCTCGTGAGAACAATCGAGTTCATTTTACGCCCCTTATTTCCTTAAGCTTCACACCGTAAGTTTTCTCATAATTATCTTTTTGCGTTGTTAGAGCTTCAATAAGCCCTATAACCAAAGTTGCAGGTATAACAACTTGCACCTCTGGTTCAACAACAAGCGCCCCGCCATCTTTAACTTCTTCTAACTGGTCAAGACTAAGCTTGCCCGGCAGACGACCACATATTAGGCTGAAATCATGAGCAGTACTTCCAACCTCAATGTGGTTGACGTAAAACGTTGACGCGTTCTCAAGCGGCTCCAATGTGATAGCAGTTATGTTAAACTGCTGAGGTAGCGATGATTGAGATTTCTCTTGTTCTTTGCTCAATTTCAACCCCATCGTCCCGCCGCCGCCTTTTTGGCGATGGCTGAACGCTCCTCTTTGCTGAGTTTTGCGGCGCGCGCGGCGGCACCAGCGCGCCCGGATTTCACTTTGATGGATAGCGCTGGAGATTCTTCGGCCTCACCAGTCGCTATTTTTGCTACCATGACGACACACCCGATTAGATCGGCTGGCCTTTTTTGTCCCTGCGGACCCTTCGGCATATGCCACTCCGCGTGTCGGCCCAGTGCCAGGTATTGTAACGGCTATTGACTCACCAAGCAAAATATGGCATCGCTCGCCGCGATTTAGCGACGACGGCTCGCGCAGCCGGTGACGAGCTGGTAAAATTTTTATCAGCGCCAGCCCCACCCTCTCTTACATACGTGGCCCCGGTTAACCCACTGTCAATGCTGGTGGCCGGCGGCAAATTTCAAACTGATGCACTACCCACGAAGCATCGTCATTGCGCCGCCCCGGCCTTCGTCTCCGGATGCAACTCCTCATAGATCGCCTTGCGGCGGAAGATCGCGGATGCTTCCTGTGCCGGTATCAATCGTGGAGCGGGCAAATCCCGACGCGGCGACTTCGGCGTGTGGCTACCAATTCGGCCTCGCAAACGACGCGGGTTTCGAAGGCTTCAAGCGTTTCGCCTTCCGCGCGCTGCCAGAAATGTTGCAGCTCGCGCGAATGATAGGCGTCCGGTATTTCTAAGCGTCCGTCTGCCCCGATGATGTGCCGTATCGCGACGAGCCCGGATGGCGTGATTGTCTCGCGTTCAAGTCGACATTCTGTTTCACTCATAGCAATTGTGCCTAGCCCTCTTGATCCGCCATCGGAGCCGCCAGCCCGCGATACATCGTCAGCGTCTTGAACATCCCGTTGATCTCTCCCTTGGTTTTTGTGCCCTTCGGGAACCCATGCAGATCAATCCGCAGCGAGGCGTCGCCAACTACCTTTTGCGATTGCTGCGTCATCTCTGCCTTGCGTGCGCTTTCTAGGAGATTGATGCCGGCTCCAGGTCCTGACTGTGATCCGTGTAACGCCCTAAGACCTTTCTTGGCCCATTCAAGGCGGTCGCGCAGCGCCTTAATGCCGGCTCTCTCGAATGTTCGTTCGAATGATCGAACAGCGCCGCCAAGCGTATGGGTTTTGCGCAGCGCCTCGACCGTCTTGTGATATGGTCCCGATAGATCATGCGTGAGATTCGCCCAGTTGGCTTCGTCGCTGTGCCAATCGAGCCCCATTCCCTTGGAAAGTGAAAGAAAGCTCCTGGCCCGGCTCCCGGTCCATTGCGCCCAACCGTAGCCGCCTTTGCCTTCTGGCTTTTCTCTGTAGCTCGCGCCTCGGCCCATCATTTCGCGCAACTTGGTGAACCCCGCTGTCTCGCGGCCGAAGTTGCCGGGAATGGCGGCTGCCTGAAAATCCCGCAGGGCGTATTGCTCCATCAGGCGCTTGATGATCGCCGGTGCTTTTTCCTTGAAGACGGCGTTTGGCGTGATTTTGCCGGATTGATTTGGAACGAAAAGCTCCGGGCCTTTTTCTCCGACAAAATATGGAAGTCCTGCGTCAACAGGGCCGCCTGTAGCCCTCCCCTCGGGATGTGCGCCGCGCTGCTGCTCGATCCATTCGTTCATGCCCTTGGAGGCGGCATGTTCTTTCGGCGCTTGTCCTATTCCCGCCCGACGTGAGCCCTTCCAACCATGCCATGCTCCCCAACCCGACTTGGCGGCGTTGCGAAGCGCAAAATCAACCGCCTCTTTCCAATATTTTGGATCGCTAGCACGATGTCCCGTTTCCTTGGTGAAGGCATCGCCCAGGCCGCCTAAGCTAAGCCCCGGAATATTGTTTTTATAATGAAGCTGGAACGGCCCGAACGACGTTCCTTTATCGCCGGGCTTAGCGTATTGCGATAGGCCACCTTCGGAGCGCGCGACGCGCAGGGCGATGTTCGGATCAATCCCGTATTTCTTCGCGGACTTGGTGATCTGGTCGACGATCTCTTGATTGTCGCCATGGCTTGAACGAAACGGCGCGCCTCCGCCTCCCGCCTCTCCGCGATGGCCAGCGCGACCGCCGCCAGCAGCTTCACCGCCTTCTCCGGTCCCAACACCACCGCCGCCGCCTGATCCACCCCCGCCGCCCATGCCGCCCGACGCGCCGGGATGATACGCCGCTTGGACGATTCCGCCCTGGCCGCGTTCCTGTATCCAGGCGCGGAAGGCGTCTAGGACGCCCTGGCGGGTGCCCTCGAACGTGCCCTTGAGAACGGCTCTTTGGAGGATGTCTTCTCCGCGGAAAGACGCTGCTCCGGTATCGCCGCCGTAACTGATAGGCGTGAGTCGCCCATAATGGGATTCATCATCCGCCGGGGAATTGATCTTTTTGCGCAGCGCGTGGGCGGCCGCCCTGACGCCTTTATTCTCGTGCGGCCCATATTTTTTCTGGCGCGCGAATTCGTCTTCGTCTTTGTTGAGGGGCTGCGGTCTGACGGTCTCGATTAATGCCTTCGTCGTTACACCGGCGAGCAGCGCTAACAGCCATGCGGGGGCGGTGAGTGCGGTGAGTGTGGCGCCCATCGCCGCCAAGGAAGCGGCGGTCCGGGTTGCGGCGAGACCTAGTGTAACGACAGGCGCAACAAAGTTGACTAACTTGATGGCGATCAAGCCCTCCATTACGAGCTTCCATCCGCCTATGGACTGCACGACGCCATCAACGCTTTTCGCCGCATCGCGGATGTCGTTTCCCCATTTCGCCCACGGCGCGTCGCGGACAGCGCCAGCAATATCGAGGAGAATTTTTCTCAGATCGTCGCCGTGTTTCTCGACGAATTTGCGAACAGCATCTGTGATCTGCAACATGGCCGGCGCTAGTTCGCCGCCGATCGTATCCCGGAGCGCTTGCGCGCGAATCCGAAGCATGTCGAACGAATGTTGCAGCGCGAGGCCATTGGCCAGATATGCCTTCGGCATTTTGCCGAGGAGTTCGCCAACTTCCTTCAAGTCCTTTTTCGTTAGGCGAGCAAATTCCGGCGGCAATTTCAGAACTTCGAGAAGGATGTTTTTCGTCGCCTGCGAACTGTTCGCGAGAGTGTCCATAATTATAGAGATGGACTCGGCCTCGTCTTTAGTGTGACGCAACCGTTCGGCAAGCGCCCGCGCCTCGGGATTCATGGTTTGCGATGCAGAGAATTCACGCAACGCGCCGCGATGCATTTTGTTTTGCGCGAGTTCTTCGTAAAGCGACTTCAGACTATTTCGCATCGCGCCGACGGAGATGCCGACGTTCTCGCCCGCCGCTTCCAGGGCGCGAAGTTGATCGACGGCGAGGCCAGTTTCCTTCGACACGAAACTGAGGTCTCTTGCCGTTCCCGCAAATTCTTTAATCGCGGCCGCGACGCCGCCGATCGACGCGGCTGTGGTTATCGCGGAAAGTCCCAATCCGACCATAGCCGGCTCGAGGATTTGCTTGACGTGCTCTCCGGTTTCCTTGACCGATTTGCGAAGGTCGACGAACGCTTTTTCATGCGCCGACGCCGCTTGCCGTCCAGCCTTGTGCGACGCGACGTTGCGCGAGGTTAGACCTTCGAGAGACTTCCTCATGGCCGCAATCGGGCCGCTGAACTTGTCGGTCACAGCCGCGACTAATCTGAGCGTTTCCTCTTGTGACATTTCTATTTCCTAAATCGATAGGCCCTTGCGCCGCGGCGAGGAGGAGAACCTGACCGCGGCGCGGGCCTCAAGACGCTTGAAGCAACACAAGCGTCGAAGTCTTGAAACACACAGCGCCGCTCGCCCCGTTCCAAAAACGAGCGGCGCTGGCTCCATGCGCGGGGAGCTACCTCCGCGGTGAAGATCGTCACGCGACATTAATCCGCACGCCGGGCGTCGGGTAGTTTCTCGACGACGGCGGCGCGATCAGCGGAATTGTGCAGCCCGTCGCGAGAACCTTGCGCCAAGCATCGGTCGCCGGCCGACCGATGTTGTAAATGTTCAAGCCGAATTCGAGAACCACGGCGTCGAGGCGCCAATCCGAAATTGGAACATCGCCGTGCGCCAAGCACGCTACGGTAAACGCTGGACCGATCTCCGCATGAGGGCCGAGCGAGCGCAACAAATCCTCGCCGTGATCGACAAAATAGGAGGGATAGCGTTTCTTGTCCGGTTTTTCGCTTCGATGCATCATACCAACCGCACGAAATGCGGCGGCGAATTGCCTGGAGAATTTGACTTCGTTGTTATCCGCCCATCTGTCCGTCATGTCGGGCGCGAGCCGAGGGAATTTTCGCAACACAATGGCAAGGAGCTGCGTCAATTCGGTCGACGACGGCAT
>PLZT01000279.1 GCA_003152255.1 Methylocystaceae bacterium
GGAGGGGGTGTGAACGGTTGCCCTGGACCAGGCGTCTCGACAAACCGATGAACCGTGTCAACGCCTATCGCATGATACAGCGCCGCGCTGGCAAGACAGGCGGCTCTGTCCCAGCCGGCGCAAGGTCGGTTGCTGGCTTGGCGGCTTGCCGTGATCAACGGCTTCCTGTAATGCGGCTCGCGCCAAGGTGCGCGTAAGCGGCCTCGCCAGCGCTATGGCGCACCAAACGAAAATACGAGCACATGGGAATGTCCGAAAGGAACCGGCGGATATGGTGCCGCCGTGCGAACGGCGTTGAGCGCGGCCGCGTCCAGTTCGGGGACGCCGCTTGATTCCTTCAGTTGCTGATAAACGAGCTTGCCCGCTTCGTCGACATAAAACACGACCGACCCCCGACCTGTCGCGCGGCGCCTATTTGCGCTCGGCGGAACGTGCGTCTTCGGCATGATGAGGCCATAGAGAATGCTTAGGTAAGTGGTCTTGGCGTGGCCCCACCGACCGGCGAGGGCTTGGCTGCGCCCCCAAGTTGCATCTCCGGTGAGGGCGCCAGAGCCGCGACTTGCTCAGGGGCGGACTTCGCCTTGCAGATCTTGGGTGCCGGTCTGTCTCTTTGCTTGCCTGTTTGTCATCAAATGTCGGCGTCGGCTCTCCGCCTCTCGTGCTCAAAGCCCAATCATACGACGAAGGAACCACTCAAAAGCGCGTTGGGGCAGGACGCGCTTGAGCGGCGCGATGATGCGCTGCCCGAACATCCCGACCGTGTAACGCATTTTCGGGTTAGGATCGATCAACACGCGCTCGACAAGGCAAGCTATGGGTTCCGGCGTCGGCGCAACAGACTCATATTCGTCCCGCTTGCGCATGAAACGGTTAAATGCCGAACGGTAGACGCTCGTTTGCGCGGCTGCGGCGATCCGGCGCTTTGCTTTGATCTGCGTTCGGAAATCGCCCGGCTCGACCAATACTACGCGGACGCCCCATGGGAGCGCCTCGAATCTCAAACTTTCACTCACGCCCTCCAAGGCGAACTTGGTCGCGCTATAGAGCCCAGTGAAGGGTAGCCCGACTATGCCGGACAAGGAGCTTATATTGATGATGCAACCGCCCCTCTCGCGCAACGCGGGCATAGTGGCCCGGCACACGCGTAAGACGCCAAAGAAGTTCGTTTCGAACAAGGCCTTGGCCTCTTCGATCGTGCAGTCTTCAACCGCGCCCCTCATGGAGAATCCCGCGTTGTTGATCACAGCATCCAACCGACCCGCCTTGGCCAACACCGCCGCAACGCCGTCTTGAACTGACGCCTCCTCGTCGACGTTCATCGTGATCATTTCGATCCGACTATCCACCGCCGACATCGGACCCGCGCCGCGCCCGGCGCCGAAAACCCACCAGCCCGCTCCGGCCAAACGCTCCGCGCACGCTTTGCCGATGCCCGAGGTGGCTCCAGTGATCAAGACAACCCTTGCGGATGATGCAACTTTATCAACGGACGACATTCTTTTCCCATCTGCGTCTGAGCATTAACTGACGCGCCCTCAATCGCCCACCGCCAAGTCCAAGGCGTCGCTGGCGCATGAGGAAGGAACGCGGTGAGCATCCGATGCGCCACAGTCGACGATCTTATCGAGAAAGTCGTGAACCTCCACCCGGTCAACTACCAACGTTCGTCAATTGAGACGGCGGAGCCTCGGCGGCCGCGCGAACGAGCATGTCGCGGTGGACGAAACCTGGGTCGGCGGTCGCACGCGCGGTGAAGGCCGAGGTGTTCACCACAAGGTTCTGGTCGCCTGCGCCGTTGAAGTGCGCCATTGTAAGCTTGGCACCGCGCAGAACCAGCGCAGAGATGGGCGCTATGCGGGACGCGTTTGGCTGGCAATAGCCGCCGACCGAAGCGCCAAATTGCTTTGCGGGTTTGTCGATGGCGCCGTCGTCCCAGGGACGCTGATCGTCACGGACGATTGGAGCGGTTATGCCGGCCTGCGCAAGCACGGTTACGATCACCACGCCATTGCCGCATGTGGGGATCCGAAGTGACCGAGGAGTTTCTGCCCATCATCCATCTCGTCTTCGCCAATCTCAAGACGTGGTTGATCGGTATCCATCACGGGGTCAGCCCACAGCATCTACAAGCCTACCTCAACGAATTCACGTTTCGCTTCAACGGGCGCTTTTACCCGTTCAACGCCTTCCGCTCGTTGCTCGGCATCGCTGGTGATGCAAAGGCCTCGACCTACGCCGCGCTTTATTCCGGCGACTGGACGCACCCTACATGTAGCGGGTGTATGGGTTAACCGGATAGGCGAGCATCGGCGTTCTACCCGCCTCATGATCAAGGACGAGAATCAGTATCAATTCGTCCCGAATTGTTGACGGTGCCGGTGAATGAGTCCACGGCGCGCTGAATAAATGCAAGAGGCCCATCGGACGCCGGAGCAGGAGTGGATTGTCTCGCTCGCCTTTTGGCCTGTGCATCGGCGATCGGCGCCGGCTTGGCGTTGCGAACAGTTGCCGCAGCTCTCGCCTTGGGTTTGTGGGCAATCGGCGTGTTCTGACTTTGACTTTGATCGCCTAATTTGGCTGGGGCAGCGGGTTCAGGCGCTGTGTTTACGCGCGTCGCCATGTCCGGCCTCGAGGCAGGAGGCGCGGCAGCAAGCGCCGAAGTGGCCGAAGGCGCTACTGTTGCCATTATAGTTGGCGGCGGCGCGTCATTGGAGAGAAGCGTGCCATCTGGCCGGATCGTGACGGCCCATATTTTCTCCGGCTCGGACGGAGCCGCCATGCCGTGTGGCTCCGCCTGCTTTTGCGCCTGCGCTGGAGGCGCCGGAACAGCAGCCGCCTCGGTCGCGAAGCCGCTATCTTCGCGCAGGGAGACCGTTGATGGCGCTTTCTCCTGCGCTCGTGTTGCGTCGACGGTTTGTTCGGCGTTGTTGACAGGCGCTACCGTCGACGACTGCGTCGACGGTCCGACAAGGCGGACGTTCTGGGTCGGCACATCTGCGCTGGTCGCGGTTTCCGCCCGTAATTCGACCAATTCGGTCTCGGTCTTGGTCATTGCAGTCTCGGACGGGTTGGGAGCCCCGGTCCAAGAAATTAAATTCGCGGTTAGCCCGGCAAGTCCGGCGATAACGATGATGGTTGCCGCGAAGAGGTAAAGCGGACGCCGCGCCCTGACGACCTCGTCAGCGATGCCGCCGTGATAGGAATCCATCGTGTCGTCCGCATAACCATAATATTTCTGTTCCTCTTTCGTGCTCGGTAACCCAGCCTGGGTAGTCGCGAAATCGGCATTGACGATGCACTCTCGCGCATGAGGGTGATCGCGCCTTGTCGGGACCTCGGCATCCATATGAGTTTCTGCGGAAAACAAGCTTTTTGGTTCGAAAATCATTTGATGGCGATCCTCGCGCCCAACGACGAGACGGGCCATTTCAACGAGAGGACCGCTCTCCCTTTGGGTTATGGCGCGCGAACGTTTTATGTTCCTTTCCAACTCCTCTAGCATGGCTATCGCGCGCGACTTCTCCAAAGCAACGCTCATGCAATTATCCTCCGGCTGCGTTCACGAATCGGACTATTCGGGCCGACCAACCCGTTGGAGTTGCAACCGCGCTTGCAGCTCTCCAGGGGTTCGCTAACCAAATTTCTTCCGGAATTCAGGCGCAAAAAAGCTGTTCCACGCTTAAGAATATGCACCAGCGTTGTTCCCAAACTTAGCCTTGCCGCAGTTAGCTTTATAAAGAATTCTTAATTGTGGCGAATCTTTGCTGCGACTTGAGGCGAGTCATTTCTCACTCTCGTTCCGCCTCTCGCGGCATTTAATGAAAAGCTTGTGACACAAGCGATCGAGCGAGCGTGATCCGTCGTCCAAGCGCTATGTCTAAATCTGGGTCGACAGCATCTATTTGCAGGCGCGTTTGGAGGAGGGCGCGTTTTTCTCTTTCCGTAAAGGCGCCGCAAATGTCTCCACTCGGCTCACGGCATAAGGCAGGACCGTCCCAAGGCGCGCTTGCGGCTCATACCCGTTTGGTCTCACGCGTTTTTCAAGCAGGTCTCGCCATAGGCAAGGATTAATTCCTTGGCCGACTATCGCGGCGATCCCTAAAGCCATGCGCGCTCAACCGCTCATCGCCATAATTGGCCTTTGGTAACCACCGCCCCCTTAACCTCTCGGTCACTTTCTCGGTCATACCGTATGTCCGCATCAATGAGAGGCGACACATGACAGACACGGTGGGAATCGCGGGCGATCGCATTCGCTCTTTTATCGAGCGCATCGAGCACATCGACGAAGAGATAAGGCGTTGAACGAGGGGAAGAAGGAGATTTTGTCCGAGGCTAAAGGCGAAGGCTTCGATGTGAAGGTGCTGAAAGAAATCCTTCGGCTGCGCAAGCGGGACAAGGACGAGCGCGATGAACGCGCGTCACTGCTCGACCTCTATCTCAAGGCCATGGAGACCACAGAATCCCCGCAAACGAAGGCCGCGTAGGGTAGCACGCGCAAAAAGGAGGGCGCTCGACGCTGCCCCCCTCCTTATTTTATTGATTGCGGGACGCTCGCCGCGGTTGAACACACACTCGCTCTTGAACTAGCCCAGACCTGGTCGGTTCCGCAGACGGTCGTGAAGACTGCCGCTCAACGCCAAGGCGATCGAGACCGTGGCCCCGCCCTCGGCTTGATCCGGACAACCTGTTCCGAGCCAGTCTGTGCGGCATTGCCGTCTCCTTGTGCGGCAACACTGATCACGGAGATTGGAGATTCAAGTGTCGCTAAAGAAGCAAGAGGACGCCCGCCGGAGGGCGGGCTTTCAGAGTCCTACCGATCGAACCGGCCCCATCAGTTGGGTTCTATCTCTTGCCAGGGGCTTTGCTTCCCGCTGAGGAAGGGATGGCGGTGGTCTCCAATCTATCCAAGAGATCAAGAAACCGATCTGGCACTGGCTGGGAAACGACATCGTCGTAAAGCCCGCGTAACTCCCTGCTGATTTGTTTGCCTATGTCGTTCGACGGTCGCCCCATCGCTGACCTCCTCATCGCGCCGTCCCTGAGAGTCGGCGTTTCCGCCTTCACCACGCGTCTATGCGGTGCCAAGAACTCCGCCGTTCCTGTCGCCCTGCTCCCTGGCCTCGAAGAACCTGTAATCGCAGCTTCACGTTCGTCCCCATTTTCCCACTGTTTCCGCTCCACGACGACATTGTTTCGGATACTATTTCTCATCAGCTCCTCGTGGGTTGCTGTGAATCTTTTCCCTTACGAACAGACGTGTTACAGATATGCTGCATTGCGATAACGCGGACCATCTGGAAAGGTTCCATTGCAAAAGTTGGCTATTTGAAGCAAGAGAGCTTCGCGCAGCGGCAAAATGCCGCTCTTTGGGTCCAACTGAGAGGCAAATTGATGTCGATCTCTGGAGATATTAAAGCGCATATTCCTTACTTGCGGCGCTTTTCTCGAGCTCTAACTGGGACGAGAGAAGGGGGCGACGATTACGTCTTGGCGATGCTCGAAATCATCGTCGCCGATCAAAGCAAGATTAGCGCCATCGAGAACCTAAAGATCGCTCTTTATCGTCTGCTTCTCCAGATTTGGAGAGCCACTCCGATCAATGCCCATGCGGAGCACTCTGCCGAACAAGGGAAAGGGAATGAGATCGCGGCGCGGCGTAACATCGACGCCATATCCGCTTTGCCGCGCCTTGCCTTCCTTCTGAACGGGCTGGAAGGGTTCAACCTCGCCGAAGTCGGCCGCATACTCGACGTTTCCGAAGCCCTCGCGGGAACATTGGTCGAGGCCGCCAATATTGAAATCGCCGACCAAATCGCGACCAACGTCCTTATTATTGAAGACGAACCGCTGGTTGCGTTCGATTTAAGAGAAATCGTCGAGGGGCTCGGACACAGCATTGTGGGCGTAGCGCGCACGCACGCGCAGGCCGTGGCGGCGATCGCCGTGAGCAGGCCCGGCCTAATTCTCGCCGACATCCAGCTCGCGGACCGCAGTTCCGGGATCGAGGCCGTCAATGAAATCCTCGGTAGTCTGTCGACGCCGGTCATCTTCGTGACCGCCTATCCGGAACGCTTTCTCAACGGCGAGCCGCCGGAGCCCGCATTCCTGATCGCCAAACCCTTCAGCGTGGATGGCCTGAAAGCCGTCATCAGCCAAGCCCTGTTTTTCGACAAGCGCGCTCACCGCAAGGATGCTGACAAGACGGCTTCGTCCGCCTGACCCAAGCCGCTGGAGTTCGAGAACGGCTGGGCCGCAGTCGTCCCCGGAGCCAGTCCGTGAACAAGGGAGAAAGCCACGGCTGACGCCGGTTGTCCTTGCTTTGGCGAATCGCGGCGTTAGGGAGTGTCCAAACTTTGACGAGAAGTGAGCAATGGCCCCATGGCGAAAAACATAGGCCGAATGGCGATTGGCGCGCTATCGAGTGATGAGCTTCGGCCTATTCTCCATGTGGGGGCATCCCCCAGCCCCCAATTTCTTCCCTCTTCTTAATGCTCACTTAGCCCGGCTCCAGGCCGGGTTCTTTTTTGCCCATCTCGTCGCCAACATGCGGTCGAGCGCGGATGTAGCGACGGGCTGTTTTTGCGTTTGAACGCGCGCGCGTTACGGTCTCCGCCATTTGCGGACGCTTCACACAGAATCTCTCTTGGGCGGAAATTCATCGCCTCGCCGGCTTGATCGGCGAGCCGCGCAATCTCGCGCCGCGCTACAACATCGCGCCCACAATGCCGACAGAGGTTATTCGCGCCACGGACGCCGGCAATGAACTCGTCCCGATGTATTGGGGTCTCGTGCCATCCTGGTGGAAAAAACCGCTCAAGGAGCTCCCCGCGACCTTCAACGCCCGCGCCGAGACGCTCGCGGAGCGGCCAATGTTTCGCGGCGCGTTCAAATATCGTCGCTGCATTATTCCGGCGTCAGGCTTTTACGAATGGACTGGCGCGAAAGGAGCGAAGACGCCGCATTATTTCACGTCGCGCGATGGCCGTCCGCTCGCGCTCGCGGGGATATGGGACCATTGGAGCGGGCTCGATGGCGGCGACGACCTTCCGAACGCGACGATCATCGTCGGCGAGGCGAATAATTGGATGCAACGCTTTCACGACCGAATGCCGATCATCCTCGATTGGCGCGACGCGGGCGCGTGGATGACGGGCGAAAGCCCCGGCGCGCTGTTACGCCCGGCGCCCGATGACGCCATGCGGGAATGGATCGTCTCGACGCGCGTGAACAGGGCCGGCGCTGGCGACGACGATGCGGCGCTTATCGAGCCGATCGAACATGCTTGAGCCACGCCCCAGCCCCTCAGGCTTCAAATGGCGACGCACGGCGTTCGCGCGGATCGACGACGCGGTCGACATCGCCGAAGATGATTGGTCGCTCACGATCGACAGCATGTCAGCGGCGCGCATCTATCGCGTGCGCGGCGGTCCGCACGATGGGCGATGGTTCTGGGCCGTCCAGATTGGCCCTGGTCGCGTGCCGTTCAACAGCGGGATGGGTCACGCTGGGGGCGGCCGGGAAGCGCGCGAGGCTTGCGAAGCGATCTTGCGGGCGATGGGAGACGCCTAAGCGCTGAAACCGCCGCGTGGCGAAGCCCTCGGCGACGACCTCGGCGCCGTCACGGGCACATCGTTCGACAAGGGCGTCGAACCGAGAAAGCCAATTTATTCGGGCGAATGACGCTGTTTTCGCCCTTTCATGGCGCGCCCAACGGCAAGGAGCGCAAAAGCCAAAATTGCGGCGAACACAAACGGCAGGGCAGCATTAACCGCTGGTAGGGCGACAATTTCAAGGAGCAGGTTCCACCAGGGGGCGCTCTCCGTCGGATTGGTCATCGGTCAGCCTCCTCCGTTTAGACGCTAGAGCTCAGGTAGTGCAAAACGGTGCAGAGTCGATCGACTGACGCGAGGAAACAGTCAAGACGACGGGCAAGCCGCGCCCGACGAGAGAGGCGCGCCCTTACCGCCGCTGAAATTCCGTCGCGACAAGCCCCCTGATCCATGCGTCGCGTTTTCGCTCATCGGCCGGCCGGGGGTTCCCCTTATCCGCGACGATGGGCGCGGCAGGCGCAGCCTTGCTGTTGCGGGCTCGCGCGGGAAGGCTGGCCCGCTCTACGGTGAAGGGTTTTATTGGCTTTCGCATATGTCCTCGAATCAACCCGCAGGCGTGGGGCGCACCAGCTATGCCAAATTCAGCAAAAATTCGAGTAATTCCGCCCGGCCGCCGAGCGCGGCGAAGCTCTTGGCGATGACATCGGCGCTGTGACGGGAACATCGCTCGACAAGGGCGTGGAGCTGGACGCGCAACTATTGTGCTCGCTCGACGTTATCCCAATAGCCGAAGCCGCGTGGTCGGTCGCGCGAAAAAACAGCATTCGGAGGGGCACGTCATGTCACTAGCGGACAAATTTCATATTCCAAAACCGGCGTCCATTCGAAACTTTAGCCACGGTTTGGCGCTACCGCAATTGAGATTGCTGGCGATTCTCGGAATCGCCGCGATGATAGTCGAGTCTTTAGCGTTTATTTTCGCCGCTGGTCATCCGATTATCGCCATCTGGGTTGCGCTCATTATTGTCGGCTGGCTGTTCATTGCTGGGGCTGCAATAGCCTCTGGAGATTGACGCAGCCGAAATTCGCATGCGCGCCGAACGCCGTCTTGGCGAGTGCATCCGCGCGCAGAAAGAGACCGTGGGGCTGAATGAGGGCGCTCTTCGCCGTGGTGCCGATATGGAACCACGGGATGCTCGTCCCACCCTCGCCGACGCCGGGATAGACAAGAAGTTATCCTCCCGTGCGCAAAAGCTCGCCCCTCCGCCGTTCTCGGCGATGAACTGGACGCGCTGGCGAAGACGACCCTCGCAATGCGATCAGGCCGCCTCTTCAATGGCCATGGCGTCAGCTTTCGCTTTATAGGCGGCGGTCTTGAAAAGAACACGAATTTCGAAGGCCCGCTCGTTGATGCGCTTCGACGCTCCCGGGCCGAAAACGACTTTCCCGCACTTTTTTCCGTCGCGCTGGCCGCAGTCGAGAACCCGCATGTCGGCACCACCAATCTCGACGATCTTATCGAAAATCGCCGCGTGCTGCCAGGGAATGTCAATGTAACGCCAGTCTTGTGGGATCGTCCCGTCTGCGCGCATTGCTTCTGTGGTCGCCATTTCCGCTGCGGTAAGGAGAAAGGGGTCAGACTTTAGCATGTGCGATTACTCCTCCGGCCACTGGGACGAGACGCCGAATAATGCCTCGAATCACCGTCGAATTTTAGCGTCGAAATGAGTAGCGCGGCAATCTTGCGGAACTCTGCTTTTGTGCGTGAGACCAGCTTCGCGCCTATCCCTGGCCACCCTTTCGCAACCTCACGCCAGCCCCCTCTTGCGCCTCGTCCTGGCGGCCCGCGGGCAGATCGTTTCGTCGATCAACACAAATTCAAAATCCGGATCGTCTGACAGCGCCTCGAACACGTCCCTCCACACACCCGATTGCGACCAACGCCTGCAGCGCGTGTAAGCGGTATACCATTTGCCAAATTCGTCCGGCAAATCACGCCAGGGAGAGCCGGTGCGCGCAATCCACAATACCGCCTCGACAAACAGGCGGTTGTCACGCGCGTTACATCCCGGATCGCCAGCCCTTCCGGGCAATTCTCCTTCGATGCGATTCCATTGTTTATTCGTCAGGGACTTGCGAGCCAAGGTTTCTTCTCCGTCTTTCTCGCTACTCTTCATTCGAGGCGTTCAAATCCTCAACCGGGATTGTCGCAGCCGTCGCGCCCGCCGGTTCAAGACGCAGCGGGTGATGGCGCATCCGTTGAGCCCTTCAAAGGCCTCCACGCGGCAACAAAACAATCCAGTTTTTGGCCTGTGGGCACGTTCCACCATTCATCGTCACGGAACTCGACCGGGAACGGAACGATATAGAAACCATGATGATTTTTTGAGCGCACCTGGACAATTTGCCCTTCGGCAGGCGCGTCAGTATCGATCCAATTGGAATCGATCGATCGATGGTTGGTTGTCTGTCATTTCCCGAACCCTTCCGTTCCCCATGGCGCCTTGCGCAGCCTGACGCCCGGGCCTTCGCCATTTTCGTCGACGAAGATCACGCCGGCCGATTCGAGGGCGGCGCTCTTCGCCACCTTGTTGCAACTTCGCATCGTACGGCTGGCGTCGACAAGACGGCTTGAGCTATCCTAGCTAATCCTTCGAGCGGGCGCGGCCTTCATAGGGGAAGCGTGACAGCGTGGTCTCCTTCCTCAACCCCGATCTTACCTATGATCGCAAGGCGGTCGCGAGGGAGGCCCGTCGCATCGCAAGGCGCGGCGAGCACTTGGGGCTTACTCCAGGCGCGTGGCAACGCATCGCTTGGGAAAAGGCGCGAGACGAAAGAAACCGGACTATCGCCGGATGGCTGGCGCTGCGCTTGGCGCTCGCCCTGGCGCGCGGCGACGACCCGACTATTAGTCTCCTTGATACCCTTAGCGGGACCGATGGCCTTCGTTCGCACGATTGATCCAGGCCGTGCGACGCGCGAGCAAGGAGCGAACAATCGCGCCAGTAGCTTGACCGTCTATCACCCACGACGTAAGGCGACGCTCTTGCGCCCGCGAATCGCCTCGCCTATTCTTTGAGCAAGCGAACGGTTGCACAACCCGACGCCACGAAACGGCCCGAGCGCGGAGGTAGCGACGGGCCGTTTTTTGCGGTTGGGCGCGCCTCCGCCGGTGACTCAGTTACAACCTTGTAAGAACAATAACTTAGGTGTAACCAAAAGTGTAACTGACGAAAACACGTCCAGTTACAGTTCCACCTCGGTTCTGGTTATGGGTGTAACTTATAACCAACTGAGTTTCTTCGGTTACACGCCCGGTTACACATAAATGACTGAAATCATTAGCTTGTAACCGACGGAACGCCTTTTCCCGTCGAAACAAGCGTCGGACGATTGGCGGCGCGACTCCAATCGGGCCTTGCTCCAAGAAGCTGCGCCCGTGAGTATGTGCTCAGCCTCGACGAGCCGCCCGAAATAAAATAAAGGAGTGCGGACAGCATCGAGCGCCCTCCTCTTTTCGCACAGGATCCCAAAGCCTCGGCTAGAGCATTCCTCTTTGCCGCCTCGGTCATGCTACTCGTTCGTCGCATCGTAGGAGAGACGTGGATTTCGAAACCGACTCTTAGCGGCACTTCCCGGCAGGTTGCTTCTTCAAATCCATGTCTTTGCCGCCTATATCCAAGGCTTAACCACCATCGAGGCGCTGAAGCTTAATGTCTGATGATACCCACGACGACACGAATAGTCTGGCCGATCCGTTTTACTATGAGGACTCCGTTTCACAGCGAGCCATGGCGTTCTACCACGTAGCTAAACTCGCAGACACGATCAAAGACGAGACGGTCAAGGAACTATGCTTGACGATGCTGCGGAAGCTCAACGCCAGCGTAAAGACACCCTCGACGGCGGACCTGCGCTCGATCGAAGACGGGCACAGGTAGCCGCAGCTCGGAAGCACGACATTGCAGACAATTTGGGTGTGGAGACGGCGATGGTTCCTCAAGCGCATTATCATTCGAAATCACATGTGACCGGGGTCTTCAACCAGAGCTTCGGGGCCGACAAATTCGGCTTTGATCGTCTTGGGAGCCTTTACTATAACCTCGATGCGCCCCTTCTCTATGAGGAAGCGCTCCGCCGCAAGGAGGCTGTGATCGCGAGAGGCGGCGCGCTGGCCGCCGAAACGGGCGTCCATACTGGCCGTTCGCCCAAGGACAAGTTCATTGTCGCCGACGCGCTCACGGAAGGGGCGGTATGGTGGGACAACAACGACCCCATGTCGAAGGAGCAATTCGACACGCTGCTGGCGGACTTCATCGATCACGCCAAAGGCAAAGATCTTTTTGCGCAAGACCTTTACGGTGGCGCCGATCCCGCCTTTCGCGTCAAGACCCGTGTTTTCACCGAACTGGCATGGCACTCGCTGTTTATCCGCAACATGCTGATACGCCCGGCGGCCGAGGAGCTGTTGTCCTTCGCGCCGGAACTGACCATCGTCGATTTTCCGTCGTTCAAGTCCGACCCCGCCCGCCACGGCTGTCGCAGCGAGACCGTCGTTGCGATCGACTTCACGCGCAAAATCGTTCTCATCGGCGGCACGAGCTATGCGGGCGAAATAAAGAAATCGGTGTTCACCTATCTCAATTTCGTCCTGCCTGTGTCGATTACGATGCCCATGCATTGTTCGGCCAACGTTGGTCCTGCCGGTGACGTCGCCATTTTCTTTGGCCTTTCGGGAACTGGCAAGACAACGCTGTCGGCCGATCGCGCACGCACGCTGATCGGCGACGACGAACATGGCTGGAGCAAGGAGGGAGTGTTCAATTTCGAGGGTGGCTGCTACGCCAAGGCGATCAAGCTCTCGCGCGAGGCCGAGCCGGAAATCTATGCGACGACCGAGCGCTTCGGTTCGGTGATGGAGAACGTCGTCCTCGATCCGCTGACCCGTAAGCCCGATTTCGATGATGATTCAAAAACCGAGAACACCCGCGTCGCTTATCCGCTCGACTTCATCCCCAATGCCTCGGCGACTGGCCGCGCTGGCCATCCAAAGAACATCGTGATGCTGACCTGCGACGCCTTCGGCGTATTGCCGCCAATCGCCAAGCTCGACGCGAACCAGGCGATGTATCATTTTCTGTCCGGCTATACCGCGAAGGTGGCTGGCACAGAGAAGGGCGTAAGGGAGCCGGAGGCGACCTTCTCGACCTGTTTTGGCGCGCCGTTCATGCCGCGCCATCCCCTGGTGTACGGCAATATTTTACGCGACCTCATCGCGCAAAATCACGTTGATTGCTGGCTCCTCAATACCGGCTGGACCGGCGGCAAATATGGCGTTGGCCACCGGATGCCGATTCGGGTCACGCGTCGTCTGCTCGCAGCCGCGCTCGACGGTGAACTCAACAGGATGCCGTTCCACACCGAGCCTTATTTCGGTCTCGTTGTGCCCACGATGGCCCCGGGCGTTGAGCCGGAGCTGTTGAAACCGATTAAAACCTGGGCGTCGAAAGAAGACTACGAAGCGACGGCGAAAAAGCTCGCCTACATGTTCCGCGACAACTTCGTCAAATTCGAAATGCATGTCGACGCGACCGTGAAGCTGGCCGCGCTGAAATTGGTCGTCGCAGCATAGCTGCGCCTTCGCTCGATTGATAAATTCGCCTACATGACGCGTTGACGACGATCCAGCGGGAAACGGGCCGGCTAAAATCCGCGACGTGGCATGAAGGGCGCGCTCTCGCAGGACACGGCGCGTCTCATGGTGTTCAAGCTGGTGATGACGGCGGCGAAGAGCTGGCGACGGCTGCAAGGTCAAAATCAGTTGCCGAAAGTCGTCAGCAGTGTAACATTCCGCGACGGAATCGAAGTCGCGTCCGAGAAGAAATCCGCCGCTTGATTCACGCCGTCACCCAAAATCCCGCAGAGCTCGGCAGGGAGCGCAGGATTACCCACGAAGCCAAAAGCTGGCTGGTCTCGCTTGCGTGTCGTAAAGCGCATGAGCTTGGCTATCCGCATGAATTGTGGACGACGCGGCTGCTGGCGCGCCATGCGCGTGAGCATGGGCCGGCGGCGGGACGTCTTCGTCGCGGTCCGGGTGAGGGAGAGATTGAAGATCTGGTCCGCCTGCTGGCGGGCCACCGCCGCCTCGTAAAGCGGACGCATCTCCACGTTCGGCTTCAGCCGGGCGAAGGCTTGGCAAAGCGTCTTGGGATCCTGCGCCGTGAACAAGGCCCGCCGCACGCGCCCGCGATAGCCGAGATGGTCGAGGATTTCCTGACCGATCAGTTGGCCCTCGCGATCGCAATCGGTCGCCAGGATGACGTCGTCGCAGGTCTTGAGCGCCGCGGCGATGGCCTTAAGTTTCACCGGCTTGTTGCCGCCGGCAGCCGGGCGCGTCGGATAGAGCCCGTCCGGCTTGAGGACGACGCAGGACCAGCTCTTCCAGGCGGCATTGACCTCCTCGGGCTCTGCCAGCCGCAGCAGATGGCCCTCGGCGGGCAGGATCTGTCCGAACCGCGCGCCAAAGGCGGCCAGGAGATCCTTCGCCTGGCTCGCCTTTTCCGTAATGATCAATGTCGCCATGGTTCACGCCGAATCGAATGGTGATCTCAGCGTAGTCCATTGGTTGGAACAAATAAAGAACACATCGACCGGCGACGGCCCGAAACCGTCGAAGTCGCTGGAGGGATTCTCTTCCGGGGCCATGCACCACAACGGCCCAGCGTATGTGGAGCGCCAAGTGCTAACGCCCGAGGGCTGGTCCTTCGGGACGAGATCCTATTTCCTGGCGAGACCCACGATATAGGCGGCGACGGAATCGATCTCTTCAGGGCTCAGTATGATGTTCGGCATTGTCGGATGCGAAGAACGGAGGAACACCTTGATCGCGAGTTCGTTCGTCGACGGCATGCGACTGATGTCCAAGAAACTCGGCGCGACGGGTTTCGGACTTTGGGGCGAGGCCGCCGATCCAATCTGATGACATGCGCTGCATGTCGTCTCGGCGAGATGTCGACCCACAGATGGATCAACCGATTGTGCGCTGGCGGGAGGCAAGAGGGCAATCGAGACAATGAGGGCCGTCGGCATGGTCATGAATTTCGCCATCGACTGTCTCCAAGAGTCAGCAAGATCAGCTTGAGATATAGCCCGGCAATCCCCAGATGGTAAGAGGCGCGACGAAACGATTTGCTTGATTTGGCGTGCGGGTGGAGGGTCGGTGGTTTTGATCGCCCGCCGGCGGGCGAAAGAGTCTGCGATCGACATCTTCGACCACGGGAGGCCACCATGAGTTGGAAGCCCGAAGTTCAGACCGATCTCGCCGGCCAATGGCATGGCAATGGATTGCGTTTCTTGACGCATAAAGAGGCTGAAGCCACGGCGCGCAACCTGATGAGGCGCTGGCTCTCGGTTCGCTCGACTCGCGCGATCGAGTGCGGAGATCCCGTCGACTACAGATATTTCGAAGGAAGTCTCAAAGCCGCGCATGCTTTCAGCCTCCAGCCTCCAACTTCCTGATCTCATCGCCAGCGCCGACGTCGCTGTTTATTGTGCACAGGAGCCTGGTCGCGAACGAGAAGATGGGCCATTGGCCGGCGACTCGGGGAGAGTTTCGCGTGATGCTGGACGGTTAGCTCAGCAGCCGAAACGGCGCGCCAAGCGGACGAGCGACTATCCGCCTGACGCGGATTTCGCGCAACGATGGGTCTGCGGCGCCGGAAAATCGCGCGCGGATGTTCGCCGATTTGAAGGCGCCTCGCTTCAAACAAGAAAAAGGCCGCCGCGAACGGCGACCCTTCGCCTATCGACGGATCGCGACGGAAAGCAGCGGCGATCAGCGTGTCTCAGATTTCCTTGAGCTGATCGGCGGAGGCCTTGCCGGTGCGCTGATCCTTGGCAATCTCGTAGCTCACCTTCTGGCCTTCGCGCAGATCGCGCAGGCCGGCGCGCTCGACCGCGCTGATATGAACGAAAACGTCCGTGCCACCATCATCGGGCTGGATGAAGCCGAAGCCTTTTTGACCATTGAACCATTTCACAATTCCGGTAGCCATTTCATCTCTCCAAACATAGTTTAGAAGCTGGCCCGCATACGCGGGGCCGGGTCGATCGATGTTTGGAAGAGGTCGTCAGCGGCTTCGTTTCCAAAGCAAGTCCAAGTCGTCAGGCCGAAAATCGATAGGCAGAAGATAGGGACACGCAAAGCCGAATGCAACGCCAAACCACCCGCGAGTGTGCCCGCTGCCCTCGCCTTGAATGTGGAGGCGGTCCCGCGGCGCTAAAATCACTCCCTTTTCCCAAATCTTGCAGGACCCTGCCATCGCTCTGTCCCGCTTTTGGAATTTCCGCACACAAGCCGAACAAATGTCGTCCGAATCGGGGCTCCACGATTCGGGTAACGAACCCATGTCCGATCCGTTAACGGGCGCGTGGCGTCGCCTCGAATGCTTCGGGCATCCGCCAAACGAGACAACAAGTTGGAAAGTTCCGACGCCTTGCGCCGCTCGAACGAGAGAGGAGCCGCGTACGGCTCCCCCCGGATTTTTGGCTTAGCTTTAGTGGGCGGCGAAGGGATGCTTGGCGTCGTTGCGCTTGGCGACGACTTCGGCGGCCTTCGGCTCGCCCTTGATGGCGCGGGCGAGAGCTTCCTTGGTGGCCTGATAGTTGTAGTCCTGGATCTTGGTGTCGTCGCTGGCGTCCCAGTGAATGAACACGCCGACNNAACATCTGAACGGCCTGCTTGGCGTTCTTGATCGTGACCTTGTTGAACAGGATTGTGTTCGGCTTGGTCAGAAGGTTCGGGGCGACAACGGCGAGAAGCGTCGTGAAGCCGTCCTTGTTGTTGACCAGCGCATTGGCGAAAGCCAGTTCGGCGGCGCTGCCGCGCGGTCCAATCAGCAGATCGATATGCGCGACTTCATTGCCTTCGCCGACCAGCGACTCGCCGACCAGGAGCTTGTTGATCAAGGCCATTTGCTTTTTCTCTCTCAAAATTTTGATTGATTTTCACCCGCGCGACTTTCGTCGAGCCTGCTATCTTCACGTGACGTCGAGCGCTAGAGCCAACCGACTCGCCAGATAGTCGCGAGGTTCTCGCGAGGCGCAAAAACTCAACCATTTCTGCGCTCATTTGCCAAGAGGTGAATTGGCAAGCCATTTGATATTCCAATCGGCGTCCAATCGTGAAGCGGCGCTGGGCCACCTAGCCGCCCGCTCCTAGCATTCGGTCGTCACCTTCTTGTGACGGTGAGCGAAATGCGCTGACCTTCGCGCTGGCTTTCCTCCAAGCCGCTTGGTCTTGTAGTACGATTGTCCTCATAGGCCCGGACGACCATCCGCGATTTATAGACGCCGCTTCGCGCCAATTCTTCAAGCACGCTGTTCGCGCGCGACCGCGAAAGCCTCAAGCCGGACGCCCTATTGGCAGCTTTGGCCGCGAGGGCGTTTATGGCAATTCTCGCAGTTGGATAGGCCCTCACAATTTTCGCGACATTTTGCAACTGCTCCGATGAAGAGGGTCCTAAAATCGCGTTCGTGGCGCCGAACGAAATCCCGTCCAAATTGAACTCGCCAGACTTATTCGACGCCTGCTTCAAAAACTCCAGCAGTTTGGTTTCGAGACCGGAATTCGGAACGCTCAGTTCAATGCCATTCGGCAGTTTGATCTGAGTGAAATCATTGGTTACGCTCACAACGGGTTGGGCCGGCGTCAATATGCCTCCGCCTTCTTCGTGCTCCTGGGGTGCTGGTTCTGCTGCGGATCGCGTGGAAGAAATTTCCTGTTTTGGCGCTCCGTGGGCGTCTTCAGGCGGTTCAGTCGACGTTTCGTTCGCCCCCGTCCGAGCAGTTTCCGTCTGCGCCGCGGGCGATGTTTTTTGAGCTTGCGCCGGAGCTATTTCCTGCGAAGTCGGAATGTTCGTGTCACCGTTTCCTGAAGGGCGAACTTCCTCCTTCGTCGCCAAACTAACCTTGTCACTTAAGCGGGGGACGACAACAAGCCGCCACGTCACGCCCGCAGTGGTGAGGATTGCCGCAACGACTAGGATCCATAAGGATCTTGACCGTCCCGCTGTTGCCAGCTTTGGCGACACAGCTATGGTTTCGCGTTCTGCCTTGGGTGGTTCCTTTGCAGGCGGCAGGCGAAGGGAGCTGCGCGACGCCTCGTCGTGGCGCCGGCTCTTAGGCGGCGTGTAGCCGGGTATCGCGTGACGAAGCTCGTCTCTCGCACGCCGTTCTTCGTCACTCTGCGGAAGTTCCGCCTTGAACTGGCTCCACAACCAAGCCATCGGCGTGGGCGTCTCGTCCAAGGCCCGCCGTTCTTCGGCGCTCTGCGGAACCTCCGCCTTGAATTGGCTCCACAACCACGCCATCGGCGCGGGCGCTTCATCCAAGGCGCGCCGCTCTTCGTAACTCTGCGGAAACTCTGCCCTAAAC
>PLZT01000568.1 GCA_003152255.1 Methylocystaceae bacterium
AACCAATTTTAGGTCAGGCTCTAAGGCCTTTGAATCTTATTAAGAAGCGCTTCGGGCAACTCGCAAAATTTTCGATAATCCTCTTTGCGTGTCCAGGATTTCCAATACCATTGAGGTTTTGACAAGCATCCCATCGCCTCGAATTTTACCGTCTCCCACTCTTCTTTTAGCAAGAATTGGGAATGAAAAACGAAGGCCTTTTCTAGCCCTCTATAGTCTGCGCTTTGATCCTCTACCCATTTAGGGAAGAGCGCCAACAGCCCAATTATATTCTGATCAACGGTTCCTTTTGGATTTAGCTGCATCGTAATGAGAGCGATGAGGCGGTCTAGTTTTTCTAGCTTTTCATGGCGCTCGCCACGGCCGGTTTGTTCTAGCGTACGTATCGCCCCGAGGTTACCAAGCAAATCTGCAATATTTTCCCTCAACTTATCGATCCACTTCGATCTCTCGGCTGTAACAGCCATAATGTAAGATGATCATCTCGACACAATTAAAGATACTGTCGCACTGACGATTATGCTGATAACAACACCGATAAGAGCAATAAATGCTGCATCGACTTGCGGCTCCATGCCTTTGATAAATGATATAATACTTTCCATCTTATCCCCTGTGTGCTTCCGGTGTCGTTGCTCAGTGTTGTATAAAAGCCACTCCGTTAAATCACACTTTTTTTCTGGGTGACGTTGATTTTTTGCCCGCTGAAGAATCGACGCACTGATGAAACACTTCGACCCCGAACGCCGTTAGATGAGCGTACGCCAACACAAGGTCTGAAATTTGGAGGTCTTCAGAAAGCTTAAAGCGAGCCTCCTGCACCTTCAGAATTTCAAGGCGTTCCAAAAGAAATATCGAGCCCTTGTCAGTGGTAGAAAAATTCGTTTCGACGATCCTTGTAACACCTTGAGTGTGTGGGATTTGATAGAATATTGGTATCACGGGTAGCGTCACAAGCTCATGGAGCACTACATCGAAATCCGCATCAGACGTGCCGACTTTAAAATCGCGTGCGTGTTCGCCGATAAGGCCTCTTATATTGACATTGATGTGCTCTGAAATTTGGTGGCTGCTCACGTGATCGGTAAATATGTCCTTATCTATTGTCGAACCAAGGGTTTCCAAAAGCTTGGCCTCTTTCGACGAAATATTTTTGAGCACGTCTTTGATCGCAACGTGAAGTGGGTCAAAACCTTTGGAAGCAGAAGCAAGCAACGAAGCCCATTGTTCGATAAGCGGGCTGTCTTCTTGTTCCAGAGAACAATCTTCGATGAATGGAATGAGGAATTTTATAGGGATTTCTTCTGGCTTGAGCCCGCCCTCTTTGGCAATTTCCGCCGCTCTGTTCAATGTCTTTACCGCTGATTTATAACGGATGAGCCTTACTTTGTCACTAAACAGATCGCCAATTTCAGCGAGCGGCCCGAGGATGCGCCTCGCGAAACCCATGGTATCGCGAGTGACATCATCGGGAACAGTGACATTGACGTTGAGGCCTGCCGGACTTTTGCCGCTTGGCATCTCGCAACCTCCGAAGAATTTGAACGATGAATCAAGGGCTCTGTTGCATTGACGAACTTGGGGCGCAATTTGCCCCGACGCGCACGGCGCTTCAAGCCGCAAGACCGAAAGGGCGGTTCACAAAACGCACTTCTCCCCTCGTCCCCGGTTCAACCTATAGAGACGTCCCGTTTGGTGCCTCTCTATTTCCCCGCCCCGCCCCCTCCCCCGCCGCCTCGCTCCTTCGCCACCGCCCGCCGGAACGCCGCGACGAATGCGTCGAGCTCGGTCGGCGAGAGATCCGAAACCGCCACGTAAGCGCGCTCGTTGTCCGACCACCGGACGACCGGATAGCCTTCCACCGCGAGATGGCGCGGGAGCGCCGCTTCCTCGCCCTCGGCGCGTAGCTCGGTCACGGAAATAAGATGGTCGCGGCGCTTGTAGACGAGCGTCGGGACGCCCGCGCCGGCCACGATGTCGATGCGCCCGCCCGCCAAGGGAAAGCCGGCTTCCGCGAGATCGACGACTTCAGCGGCGACGGGGAGCTTGCCCGCGAGCCACGGTTTGACCGTATGGCGATCGGTGGAAACCACGTCGACGGGCTGGCCCGAAATCTGAGAGCGCATATGCGCCGATACGATCGCTTGCAGAGCCGCGTCGGGCGCGTTGCTGGCGACGATCAGATGTTGCAGCCCGAGCGTCGCGACTACGGTCGCGGCCATCGCGGCGGCGAAATTTTTCCAGGACGGCGGATTGCGCCAAGGCGCCGTCTTCGCCTCGCGTCGCGGCGCTTGCTTTGTCTCGGCGAGCTCCATCATGCGCAGGCGCAAGGACTCCGGCGCCCTCTCGCGCGGCGCCTTCGCGCGGATCGCCTCGCGCAGCGCCTTTAGGCGCGCGTATTCCGCCGCCAGTTCCGGATCGGCGGCCAGAAGCCGCTCCATCTCGATCACGCCGGCGGCGTCGAGTTCGCCGTCGAGCGCGGCGTGCAGCAGGAGCGAGCGATCCTCGAAACCGGGTCTGGTCATGGCGCCGTTCCGAGCTTTTGGGCGAGCAGCGCGCGGGCGCGGGCGAGCCGCGACATGACCGTGCCGATGGGCGCGCCGGTCGCTTCCGAAATGTCGCGATAGGAGAGGCCGTTTATCTCGCGCATGACCAATGTCTCCCTGAACGTCAGCGGCAGGGCGTCAATCGCCGCGGCGACCATGGCCCGATCCGCCGTCTCGATCAGCGCGGCCTCGGGAGAGGGCGACGCGGCCGTCTCCAGGGCGTCCCCGTGCGCCTCCGCCTCCTCGGCCCCGCCAGCGAGGACGATGGCGCGGGGCCGGTTCTTGCCGAGCCAGGAATAGGCGGCGTTGCGGACGATCGCCAGCAGCCAGGCGCGGGGCCGCTCCACCGGTGCGCCGCCTTCCAGCGCCTTCAGGGCCCGGATGCAGGCGTCCTGCACGATGTCCTCGGCGTCCGTCCCGTCGCCGCAGAGCCAGCGCGCAAGGGAATAGGCGTCGTCGAGGTGCGGCAGAACATGCTCCGCGAAGTTCCGCCGCCCTGTCTCGCTCGTCACGTTCCACCGCTTGGCCGTCAGGGCGTGACCGTGATCTTGCCCTTCATCATGGGATGCAGGCCGCAGAAATAGACGACCTCGCCCGGCTTGTCGAAGACAAAGGAAAAGCTGTCCTCGGTGTCCAGCGCCTTCGAATGGAGCTTGATCTCTTGGGCGACGACATTGTGGGGAATGTCGTCGTGATTGACGAACACCACTTTCGTGCCCGCCTTTACGGTAATTTCGGCCGGCGTGAAGGCGAAGTTGTCGATGCCGACGGTGACCTCGCCGGCGGCGAGGGAGAGTCGCGGCGCGAGCGCGAAAGCGCAGGCAGCGGCGAACAGGGCAATTTTTTTCATCGGTCGCGCTCCCTTCATCCGGCCAGCGTGGAATCGACGATGGCGAGCGGCTGCTTGCCATGCGCGAGCCTGACGCTGGAAAGGTCGAGCAACGCGCGCAACTGGTCGGCTGGAACGAGTTGCGGTCCTGGTGCTGGCGCGGAGCCCGGCGCCGGCTGGGGAAAGGCGGTCGAGCGCGCGGTGTGGAAGGTCATATTGCCTTCCACCTTCTGCGCGATCTGATGAATATGGCCGTTGAGCACGGTCACCGAGCCAAACCGCGCGAGAAGCTTTAGCGCCTCGGCGCTGTCCTGCGTGCCCCACCCCCATTCCGGCGCGACGGTCCAGAGCGGAAGATGCGCGAAGACGACGATCGGCGTCGAGGCGCTCTTGGGCTTAAGGTCGCCGGCCAGCCACGCCAGTTGTTCGGCGCCGAGATTGCCCATGCCGCCGGCCTTCAGGTCGTAAACATTCACGAGACCAATGAAATGCGCGCCGCCATGGTCGAAGGAATACCACCCCTTGCCCTGCGAAAGCTTGCCGTAGCGGGCGAGATAGGCCGCGCCGTTGTTCTCGTCGATGACATCGTGTTCTCCCGGCACGTAATGCACGTCGAGCCGGGCGGCGCCGATCAGTTGATTCGCGTCGTCCAACTCGTTCGGCTTGGAGAGATGAGTGATGTCGCCGGTGTGAATCATGAAGGCGGGCTTGTTCGGCAGTCCGCCGATCTTGCCTAGGGCCTCGGCCAGAGTGGCGTTCGGATTGGGATTGGCCGGCTTGTTGAAGCCGATATGGCTGTCGGAAATCTGGACGAACGAAAAGCCCGTCGCGCCCGCTTGCGCCGAGCCGATGAGCCCTGAGGCGGGAACGCCGCCATTCAGCGTCCAGACGAGACCGGAACCGGCCCAGGCCGCGCATTTGAGCGCTTGCCTGCGGTCGAGTGATGTGTCGTCATCATGTTTCATTATCGTCTCCCATAGCCGGCGGAGCGCCGGTCACGTCAGGAGACTCGGCCGAGAGCGGGTTTATTCCCGGGACGCGAATTTTTTTCCGGCGCCGCCTGGATCGCGATAAGAAAGGCCCCATGACCGCCGACGCGCAAGAGGAGACGCTGCGCTTTCTCGCCTCGCTCGACGGCGGCGGCGAGATTGTCTCGACGCATATTTCGCGCGTCGTGCTCGGCCAAACGCGCGCGTTCAAATTGAAGCGCGCCGTCGCCTTTCCCTATCTCGATTTCTCGACGCCGCCAAAGCGGCTCGCCATGTGCGAACGCGAAGTCGCGCTCAACCGGCGCACCGCGCCCGCGCTCTATCTTGGCGCGAGGCGCGTCACCCGCGAGGCGGACGGCGGTCTCGCGCTCGATGGCGCGGGAAAACTCGTCGACGCCGTTGTCGAAATGCGCCGCTTCGACGATGGCGCGCTGCTCGAATCCTTCGCCGCGAGGGCCGCGCTTTCGGCGCAAATCATCGAACAACTCGCGCGAAAAATAGCCGTCTTTCACGATGAGGCGGAAGTGATCCGGGAAGGCGGCGGGAGCGAGGCGATGCGCCGCATCGTGCTGCTCAACGAGAAGAGCCTGCGCGAGTTTCCACCGGCGCCGCCCGGCGACATAGAGGCCCATAACGCGCGGCTGCGCGCGCTGGTGCAAACACATGCCGCGCTGCTCGACGCGCGCCACGCTCAGGGCAAGACGCGCCATTGCCATGGCGATCTGACCTTGCGCAACATCTGCGTCGTCGATGGCGCGCCGACGCCCTTCGATTGCATCGAATTTTCCGACGAACTCGCGGCGATCGACGTGCTCTACGATCTCGCTTTTCTGTTGATGGACCTCCATCGCGTCGGGGAAAGCGGGCTCGCCAATTTCGCGCTCAACCGCTATCTCGATTGGCGCGACGAGTGCGACGGCCTGCGGCTGCTGCCTTTGTTCATGTCGCTGCGCGCGACGATCCGCGCGCATATCGGCGCCGCCCAAAACAAGCCCGACGAAGCGCGCCGCTATTTCGATCTCGCGCGCGAATTGGCGTGGGACGGCGCGCCTTGCCTCGTCGCGATTGGCGGCTATAGCGGCTCCGGCAAATCCAGCGTCGCGGCTGCGCTGGCGCCGCTGATTGGCGCCGCGCCCGGCGCGCGCACGCTGAGCAGCGACCGGCTGCGCAAAAGGCTGCACGGCGCCGAGCCGACGCGGCGTCTGCCGAAGGAGGCCTATGCGAGCGAAGTTTCCGCGCGCGTTTATGGGGAGATGATGATCGCGGCGGGGCGCGTCGCGCGCGCCGGCTGGCCGGTCGTGGTCGACGCGGTGTTCGACCGGGTTTCGAGCCGCGCCGAGATTGAACGGATCGCGCGGGAGGCCGGCGCGCCGTTTCACGGCTTTTGGCTCGATGTCGATCTCTCGGCGCGGATCGCGCGCGTCGAGACGCGGCGCGACGATCCCTCCGACGCGACGCCCGAGGTGCTGCTGGCGCAAATGAAGGGCGAGACCGGCGCGATAGGCTGGCGGCGCATCGACGCCGCGCGGGGGCTGGACGCGGTTGTGGCGGAAATTGTCGGCGCGATTGGGTGACAGGGAATCCCTTCTCCCACAAGTGGGAGAAGGGAGCGCCCCATCGAGTTGATTAAACGGCCGTATCACAACGCCTTGCTAAGAAAAATGCGCGCCGCGCCGGGTGGAAAATTCTCGATCCGCCCATGGCGGACAAAGCCGCGACCCTCGTAAAACACGGCGGCGCCTTCTTCAAAAGTGTCGAGATAGACGCCCAAGCAGCCGCGCGCGCGGGCCGCTTCTTCCCCTTGCGCCAGCAGGCGGCGCCCGAGCCCCTGTCCGCGCCAACTTGGCGCGACATATAGATGCCGGACATAAAGCCAACGCCAGTGCGAGACGCCGTTCAGACCGGCGACCACCGCTCCGGTTTCGTCGCGCGCCAGTATCGACAGCGGGCGTTCTTCCCGCGCGCCAAGGCGCGCGGCGACCTCCGCGCCGAGCTTTTCGCCGATCTCCGGCGTCTCGCGCGCATCGATGAACTCGAATTTAATCACGTCGAGCGCGGCCTGCCGCGCGTCGTCGCCGGTCATGATAGCTGTCCCGCATGAAAGCCAAACTCGTCCTGGCCAAGCTCTTCCCGGCAATCTCGATCATCGCCGCGCTGCTTGCAACCGAACCGCCCCACGCGCAAGCCGACGACCATGCCGCGGACACGACATGCGCGGAGCCCGTGAGCCCCAATGGCGCGCGGCCGCGCGACTATCATGCGATCCTGCAAAGCTGCGTCAACGACGCGGGCGCGCGAAAACTCGCGACGCGGCGGATGGCTTTGGGCGCCGAAGCGCTGCTGCTCACGGTCGATCCGAACAGCCTCGCGACAAGTCTTGAGCGCGCGCGGTGCTGGCGCTGCACGGATACGAGCGACGCGGCGGAAGCGCGGACGCGATTCATGCGCGCGCTGAAGAAGCCCGAGCCGGCTCCGGCGACGCCCGAGGTTTTGGAGGACGCGGGCCTGTTGCGCGGCAACGGCGAGGGCGTCTTCGTCACCGGCGATCTGTGCCCGAGCCGGCGCCCGCTGGACCGCGATTTTCTGGAGCTGCTCGCCAGGCAAGGCCCGGGAGCGCCCGTCGCCCTGGCCATCTCGGGCCTGTGGATAGTCCATCACGCCGACGATCTCGACTGGCTGAAGCAACAGGCGGCCAGCGGCGCGCTGAACATCGTCTGGGTCAATCATTCCTATCATCACCCTTACGTCAAAAGCCGCCCCGACGCGCGAACCTATCTGCTGACGCCCGGGGTCGACATCGACGCGGAGATTTTCGACACGGAAAAGCTGATGATCGCCAACGGCCTGACGCCATCGGCGTTTTTCCGCTTTCCCGGACTGGTTTCCGACGCGGGATTGATGGACAGGCTGCGCGAGCGCCATCTCGTCGCGCTCGGCGCCGACAGTTGGCTGGCGCTTGGTCCCCGCCCCCGCCCCGGCTCCATCGTGCTGGTGCATCCCAACGGCAATGAGGAGGCCGGGCTGAGGATTTTTTCGCGCCTGACGCAGCAGGGAAAAATGCCGAGGCCGTTCCGTTCGGTCAACGAGGCGCCGTAGCCAGTTCCCGCCCGAAGCGTTGTCGTCGTTTCTTCATCGAACCAATCTAACCGTTTCGGTAGGAGGACCACCATGGAAAACGAAACCGCCGAATTGGACAGATTGCAGGCTGCTTATAAGGCGGCCGTCGAGGAATGGATTGTCGCGATCAGGAAAGAAGAGGCGCTGGCGTCGGTCAATCATACAATCGCCGAAGTCGACAAATGGGAAGAGGCCCATTTCGACGAGGACGAAATTCGCAACAAGGTCTTGGCCTTGAAGGTGGAATATGAGGACGCGCTGCGCCGCAAGTTCTTCGATTTTTAGGTTTTCGGGCGACCGGAACGCGCTTTAGAAGAACGGCTATTTCCCGAAATACCGTTCTTCCAGTGAGCGCCACTCCGGGCTCCCGGTGATTCTCATCAGGGCGCGGTCCATCGGCGTTTTCAGCGGGCTATTTTCCGGCGGCGCTATCGCCATATAGGCCGGGGCGAGAAGACTGTTCGGAATGCGAAGCGCCCTCGGGAACCGCGCCGCGGCCGTATCGCAAGGCGCCGACGCTGCTCACAACGGCGTCGGAGTCTCGTGTCTCCGGACAACCTTCCGTTCCGCCGCCGGCCCTCAAGAAAGCCGCTCTTGAACAAAACGAAGCGCCGACACTGGCTTACCTTCCAACGGCAATAAAGAAGCGAATCGGTCGCCGCGACAATGAATTAAAAATTCTCAATGCTTGAAATCAACGATTTAGCATTTTGTGGAAGCGTCGACGAATAGCTCAGCTCGCGCGCGCCGGGTTGCAAAGGCGACGACGATTGATCATATACGACGACGATAATGCAGGAGAGCTTGATGTCGTACCTAGAGGGGGTTGTGTATGACCCGCCGTCAAGCGAATATCCGCCGCTCATCGTTATTTTCAGAGCAGACGGCGAAATCTTGACGGCGCGCGCGGCGGCTTCGGTCGAGGCGGCGGAATCTTTCCTCGCGGAGGTGCTGGCGGAGGTCCAGGCCAAATTAGACAGCGAACTGGCGAAGAAAGACACCTGACGGAGCGCTAAAATCCGCGAGGCGCGACCGACGGGATTACGCAAATCGTCCGTGAGCGGCTCCGGCGCGGCTCCGATTTCCGATACAGCAGGGTCAAGCATCGCGGAATCAGGCGCGCGGCTTGCGCGGGCGTCCAGCTGAAAACATTCCTTGCGCGGAAAACGGACGCAATGCGCGGACCGGACCGAAGCTAAATGGACGCGCTCGATTTCGCGGTCGAATTTTCCTTACATTGACAAGGATTGTGGCGGCTCTTATCTCTCCGCCGGGAATTTGCGTCGAAACCCGTGGGCCTCCGCGGGGCGCGGAGGCCGCCCGAGCGGTTCCCAGCGCTTGACGAAGCGCCCGTTCTCAAAGGTTTCGACATATCGGCGCGCCCGGCCTTAAGCGAGCGCTCCGGTCCAGTCAGAAAGGTTCCACGAATGTTCGGCGCCCTCGCCAAGAAAATTTTCGGCTCCGCAAACGAACGCCGGCTGAAGACCTATCAGCCGAAAGTCAAGGCGATCAACTCGCTGGAGCCCGAGGTCGCCGCGCTCTCGGACGAGGCGCTACGCGCCCGCACGCAGGAGTTCCGCGAGCAGCTCGCCGCCGGCAAGACGGTCGACGATCTGCTCGTGCCCGCCTTCGCCACGGTGCGCGAGGCGGCGAGGCGCACGCTCGGCCAGCGCCATTTCGACGTGCAGCTGATCGGCGGCATGGTGCTGCACGAGGGCGGCATCGCCGAGATGCGCACCGGCGAAGGCAAGACGCTGGTCGCGACGCTCGCGGTCTATCTCAACGCGCTCACGGGCAAAGGCGTGCATGTCGTCACCGTCAACGACTATCTCGCCAAGCGCGACTCCGAGTGGATGGGGCAAATTTATAACTTCCTCGGCATGAGCGTCGGGGTCATCGTCCACGACATTTCGGACGAGGATCGCGCGGCCGCCTACGCCAGCGACATCACCTACGGCACCAATAACGAGTTCGGCTTCGACTATCTGCGCGACAATATGAAATACGAGCTGGCCCACATGGCGCAGCGCGGGCATTCCTACGCCATCGTCGACGAAGTGGATTCGATCCTCATCGACGAGGCGCGCACGCCGCTGATCATTTCCGGCCCGATCGACGATAAATCCGATCTCTACAACGCCATCGACAAGCTCCTCCCGAAGCTCGTCAAGGAAGATTACGACCTCGACGAAAAGCAGCGCTCGATCAGCCTGACCGACGCCGGCAACGAACATATGGAGGAATTGCTCGGCGAGGCCGGCATCCTCACCGAGGGCGCGCTCTACGAGGCGCAGAACGTCACCATCGTTCACCACGTCAATCAGGCCCTGCGCGCGCACAAGCTGTTCCAGCGCGACAAGGATTACATCGTGCGCAAGGGCGACGTCGTCATCATCGACGAATTCACCGGCCGCATGATGCCGGGCCGCCGCTATTCGGAAGGGCTGCATCAGGCGCTCGAAGCCAAGGAGCATGTCCAGGTCCAGCCGGAAAACGTGACGCTGGCCTCGATCACCTTCCAAAATTACTTCCGCCTTTATAGCAAGCTGGCCGGCATGACCGGCACGGCGTCGACCGAGGCGCTCGAATTCGCCGAAATCTACAAACTCGACGTCATCGAAATTCCGACGCACCGTCCGGTCCAGCGCATCGACGAGGACGACGAGGTCTATCGCACCGCCGGCGAGAAGCTGAAGGCCATAGCGGCGGAAATCGAGGCGGCGAGCGCCAATCTGCAACCCTTGCTCGTCGGCACGACCTCGATCGAGAAATCCGAGCAACTGGCGCAATATCTGACCAAGCAGGGCTATACGCAGATCGACTTCACCGATCCCAAGGCCCTGCCCAAACTTTATGTCGCCGCCCGCGCCGGCAAGCCTTCAAAACTATTCGCGGTGCTGAACGCCCGCTTCCACGAGCTCGAGGCCTATATCGTCGCGGAAGCCGGCGTGCCCGGCGCGATCACCGTCGCGACCAACATGGCGGGCCGCGGCACCGACATTCAGCTTGGCGGCAACGTCGAGATGCGCGTGACGCAAGAATGCGTCGGGCTCGAAGGCGACGCGTTGAACGCCAAGGAAGCGGAGATCAGGGCCGAGGTCGCGCGGTTCAAGGAGCAGGCCATCGCCGCCGGCGGCCTCTATATCATCGGCACGGAGCGCCACGAGAGCCGCCGCATCGACAATCAGCTGCGCGGACGCTCGGGCCGCCAGGGCGATCCGGGGCGCTCGAAATTCTACCTGTCGCTGCAAGACGATCTGATGCGCATCTTCGGCTCGGAGCGCATGGATTCGATGCTGGTCAAGCTCGGATTGCAGGAGGGCGAGGCGATCGTCCATCCCTGGATCAACAAGGCGCTGGAGAAGGCGCAGCAGAAGGTCGAGGCGCGCAACTTCGACATGCGCAAGAACGTGCTGAAGTTCGACAATGTGATGAACGATCAGCGCAAGGTGATCTTCGAACGCCGCCGCGAAATCATGTCGGACGAGAGCGTCGAGGATCATGTCGCCGACATGCGCGAGGAAGTCGTCGACAAGATGGTCGCGCTTCATATTGCCCACAACGCCTACGCCGAGGCGTGGGATGTCGCGGGTCTCGCCGGGGAGGCGAAGGAAAAGCTCAATATCGAGCCGCCGATCGCCCAATGGGCCGCCGAGGAAGGCATCGCCGACGAGGAGATTCGCGAACGCCTGCTCGCCGCCGCGAACGAAGCTTATGCCGCCAAGGTCGAGAAAAACTCGCCCGAGCTGATGCGCATGATCGAGAAGCAGTTCGTGCTTCAGGCGCTCGATTTTCTGTGGCGCGACCATCTGATCGCGCTCGACCATCTGCGCCAGGTCGTCGGCTGGCGCGGCCTGGCGCAGCGCGACCCGTTGAACGAATATAAGTCCGAGGCGCTGGAGCTGTTCAAGACGCTGATGGAGCATTGGGACGAGCGCGTGACGCAGCAGTTGATGCGCGTCGACGTCTCGTTCGAGGCGCCGCCCTCCGCGCCGATGGAACTGCCGCCGATGCAGATGTCGCATCCGGCGCCGGAGGCGCTTGGCGGCGGCATGGGCGATCAGGCGATCCTCGCCGATCTCAACGCCCGCCTCGCCGCGGTGGACTTTTCGGTCGCGCCGACGGTCGCCGCGGCGCCAGCCGAGCCGCGCGACCCGCTAAATCCCGCCACTTGGGGCAAGGTCGGCCGCAACGAGTCCTGTCCCTGCGGCTCCGGCAAAAAATACAAGCATTGCCACGGCGCATTGGTCTAAGCTCGTCGCCCCCCTTCTCCCCGCAAGCGGGGAGAAGCAACCCGCCCCGCCCACAGCCTCGCGGAGATTCCCTTGTCCGACATTGATTTTTCCAAGGTTCTGGTCGCGCAGGGCGGCGGCCCGACCGCCGTCATTAACCAATCGCTGGTCGGCGCCGTGCTGGAATCGCGCAAATTTCGTCAAGTCGAGCGCGTCTACGGCGCGTTTCACGGCGTGCGCGGAATCGTCGACGAGAATTTCGCCGATCTGACGCAGGAGACGACCCACAATCTCGAACTCGTGGCCGGCACGCCCTCCTCCGCGCTCGGCTCGACGCGCGACAAGCCGGACGTCAAATATTGCCAGGAAATTTTTAACGTCTTGCGGGCGCACAAGATCGGCTGCTTTTTCTATATCGGCGGCAATGACAGTTCCGACACCGTCCGCATCGTTTCGCAGGAGGCCAAGGCGCACGGCTATCCGCTTCGCGCCGTCCATATCCCCAAGACCATCGACAATGATCTGATGGTCAACGACCACACGCCGGGCTTTCCTTCCGCGGCGCGCTTCGTCGCGCAAGCCTTCGCCGGCGCCAATCTCGATAATTGGGCTCTGCCGGGCGTCTACATCGGCGTCGTGATGGGGCGCCATGCCGGCTTTCTGACCGCCGCCTCGGCGCTGGGCAAGAAATTCCCCGACGACGGCCCGCACCTGATTTACGTTCCCGAACGCCCTTTCGTCGTCGACAACTTCCTCGCCGGCGTGAAATCGACGATGGAGCGCCTCGGCCGCTGCGTCGTCGCGGTGTCGGAGGGCGTTTCCGACGAAAACCATACGCCCATCGCCGAAAAGCTGGCCAAGAAGGTCGAGCGGGACGCGCACGGAAATGTGCATTTGGGCGGCGGCGCGCTGGCCGACGAACTGAGCGATCTGGTCAAGGACAAGCTTGGGTTAAAGCGCGTGCGGGCCGACACTTTCGGTTATTTACAGCGCAGTTTCGTCGGCTGCGTCTCGGATGTCGACCAGCGCGAGGCGCGCGAAGTGGGCGAGAAGGCCGTGCAATACGCCATTTGGGGCGACAGTTGCGGCAGTGTGACAATCCACCGCACGGGGCTCTATTCGGTCGACTACCGCCTTACCCCGCTTGACGAAATCGCCGCCAAGACCAAGGTCATGCCCGACGAGTTCATTAGCCCTTGCGGCGCCGACGTGACCGACGCGTTCCGTTACTATCTGCGGCCGCTGCTGGGCAGCGGAATGGCCGACGCCTACCGCCTGCGGCTGGCGCGGGTGCCGAAGATTCTGAAAGCTTGAGGCGGGGCGCCGGGTTCCTGGGCGCGGTTCTTGCTAAACCTTCGGGGCGCGGTTCCGGTTGCAATCTGGACAGGCCCCTATAGATTAGAGCATGACGGGGTCGGTCGTTACGCGCTTTGCGGACCTCCACCTTTTATTAGGCTGGCGCGTGTATCGCTTATGGTTGGTTCGATTCGCCAAGCGGGCCGATTGATCGGGAGAAGAAGATGAGCAAGGTCGGCAGCAGCGACTCAAAGAACACGCTCTACTGCTCGTTCTGCGGCAAGAGTCAGCACGAAGTGCGCAAGCTCATCGCTGGCCCCACGGTGTTCATCTGCGACGAATGCGTCGAACTATGCATGGACATTATTCGCGAAGAAAATAAGACGGCGCTCGTCAAGCAGCGCGACGGCATTCCGACGCCGCGCGAAATCTGCAAGGTGCTCGACGATTACGTGATCGGCCAGAGCCAGGCGAAGCGCGTGCTGTCCGTGGCGGTCCACAACCATTACAAACGACTCAACCACGCCACCAAGCATGGCGACGTGGAGTTGGCGAAGTCGAACATTTTGCTGATCGGCCCGACCGGCGTCGGCAAGACCATGCTGGCGCAGACGCTCGCGCGCATTCTCGACGTGCCCTTCACGATGGCCGACGCCACCACGCTGACCGAAGCCGGCTATGTCGGCGAAGACGTCGAAAACATCATCCTGAAGCTGTTGCAGGCGTCCGACTACAATGTCGAGCGCGCCCAGCGCGGCATCGTCTATGTCGACGAAATCGACAAAATCTCCCGCAAGTCCGACAATCCTTCGATCACCCGCGACGTATCCGGCGAGGGCGTGCAGCAGGCGCTGCTCAAGATCATGGAGGGCACGGTCGCCTCCGTGCCGCCGCAAGGCGGGCGCAAGCATCCGCAGCAAGAATTCCTGCAGGTGGACACGACCAACATATTGTTCATTTGCGGTGGCGCCTTCGCCGGGCTCGAAAAGATCATTTCCGCGCGCGGCCGCAGCACGTCGATCGGCTTCGGCGCCACCGTGCAGGCGCCGGACGAACGCCGCACCGGCGATATTTTCCGCCAGGTGCAGCCGGAAGACCTGCTCAAATTCGGCCTGATCCCCGAATTCGTCGGTCGTCTGCCGGTCATCGCGACGCTCGAGGACCTCGACGAGGAGGCGTTGAAGCGCATCCTCACCGAGCCGAAGAACGCGCTGGTGAAGCAATATCAGCGGCTGTTCGAGATGGAGAACACCGAGCTGACCTTCCAGGACGAAGCGCTGTCCGCGGTGGCGCGCAAGGCGATCGAACGGCGCACCGGCGCGCGCGGTCTGCGCTCGATCATGGAAGGCATTCTGCTCGACACCATGTTCGACCTGCCCGGCCTCGAAGGCGTCGAGAACGTCGTGATCGGCCCCGAGGTCGTCGAGGGCAAGGCGCGTCCGCTCTATATTTACGCGGAACGCAACGAAAAGACCGGCGCCAGCAGCGCTTAGCCGTCGCGCGGGAGCGGGGCGCGTTCGCGCGCCGCGCCATCCCCGCGAAATCCGCGTTGCGCGTCTCATGGTTTTTGGTCGCGTCGCGAGTGCACGCGTCGCATGCAATTGTTTCGGCTTGCCGCGAGGCGGCGCGAGATGCGCGTCGAAGCGGCGCTGCGGTTGTGGCTCGGTTGGAGCCCTCCGCACCCGTCGCGCGGCGCGCGCGGGGAAGTCGGTCGCGTCTTGAAACCGTGTCCGCGTCACCCATTTCTTGCGTTATGGAGGCTTTACAGCCTCGATCGTGGAAGCGCCGCGGCGGCACGACCGCGCCCCAAACGGCCCGCCGTACAAGGCGCGGCGCCAGAGTTGCTTCGCCACGGCGTGTCCTGATCGTGGCGATAACCCTTAAGGAAGAACAAATGACGAGCGAAAAGCGCGGTACGATTGCGCCTGGAACGATCGAGAGCTTCCCGGTCCTTCCCTTGCGCGATATCGTCGTGTTTCCCCACATGATCGTCCCGCTGTTTGTCGCTCGCGACAAATCGATTCGCGCCTTGGAGGAGGTCACCAGGACCGACCGTCCAATTCTGCTCGCGACGCAGAACAACGCCAGCGACGACGATCCGGCGACCGACGCGATCTATACGATCGGCACTCTCGCGACCGTGCTGCAGTTGCTGAAACTGCCCGACGGCACCGTGAAGGTTCTCGTCGAGGGCCAGAGCCGCGCCAAGGTGCGGCGCTTCACGCGCTCGGACGATTTCTACGAGGCCGACGCCGAGGCGCTGGCCGATGAAATCGAGTCGCCGGTCGAAGTCGAGGCGCTTGGCCGCTCGGTCATTTCCGAATTCGAGAGCTATGTGAAGCTCAACAAGCGCGTCTCGACCGAGATCGTCGGCGCCGTGACGCAGATCGAGGATTTCTCGAAGCTCGCCGACACCGTCGCCTCGCATATCTCGGTGAAGATCTCCGACAAGCAGGATGTGCTGGAGACCGTCAACGTCGCGCGCCGGTTGGAGAAGTGCCTGGCGTTGATGGAGAGCGAAATCTCGGTCCTGCAGGTCGAGAAGCGCATTCGCACGCGCGTCAAGCGCCAGATGGAGAAGACGCAGCGCGAATATTATCTCAACGAGCNNCAGATGTCGCCGATGTCGGCCGAGGCCACCGTCGTGCGCAACTATCTCGACTGGATCCTGTCGATCCCGTGGGGCAAGCGCTCCAAGGTCAAGAAGGATCTCGTGCAGGCGCAGGAGGTGCTCGACGCGGATCACTTCGGACTCGATAAGGTCAAGGAGCGGATTCTCGAATATCTCGCGGTGCAGACCCGCGCCAACAAGCTCGCGGGGCCGATCCTGTGCCTCGTCGGGCCGCCCGGCGTCGGCAAGACCTCGCTCGGCAAGTCCATCGCCAAGGCGACCGGGCGCGAATTCGTGCGCATGTCGCTCGGCGGCGTGCGCGACGAAGCGGAAATCCGCGGCCATCGGCGCACCTATATCGGCTCCATGCCCGGCAAGATCATTCAGTCGATGCGCAAGGCCAAGACCGCGAACCCGCTGTTCCTGCTCGACGAGATCGACAAGATGGGCATGGACTTCCGCGGCGATCCGTCGTCGGCGCTGCTGGAGGTGCTTGATCCCGAGCAGAACGCTTCGTTCAACGACCATTACCTCGAGGTCGATTACGACCTCTCCAATGTGATGTTCGTGACGACGGCGAATACGCTCAACATTCCGGCGCCGCTGATGGACCGCATGGAGATCATCCGCATCGCCGGCTACACCGAGGACGAAAAGGCGGAGATCGCCCGCGCGCATCTCATCCCCAACGCCGTCAAGAAGCATGGACTGGCGCCCAAGGAGTGGCGGATCGAGGACGGCGCGCTGAAAACGCTGATCCGCCGCTACACCCGCGAGGCGGGCGTGCGCAATCTGGAGCGCGAAATCTCCAATCTCGCGCGCAAGGCGGTGAAGGAAATTTTGCTCGCCAAGAAGGGCAAGCAGGTCGTCGTCACCGACGCCAACATCTCCGATTATCTCGGCGTGCCGAAATATCGCTACGGCGAGGCCGAAACCGAGGATCAAATCGGCTGCGTGACGGGTCTCGCCTGGACCGAGGTGGGCGGCGAATTGCTGACCATCGAGGGCGTGATGATGCCCGGCAAGGGACGCATGACCGTCACCGGCAATCTGCGCGACGTGATGAAGGAGTCGATTTCGGCGGCGGCGTCCTATGTGCGCTCGCGGGCCGTCGATTTCGGGCTGGAGCCGCCGCTGTTCGACCGCCGCGACATCCATGTGCACGTGCCGGAAGGCGCGACGCCCAAGGACGGCCCTTCGGCGGGCGTCGCGATGGCCACCGCCATCGTGTCCGTGATGACCGGCATTCCCGTCCATCGCGAGATCGCGATGACCGGCGAGATCACCTTGCGCGGACGCGTGCTGCCGATCGGCGGACTTAAGGAAAAGCTGCTCGCGGCGCTGCGCGGCGGTTTGAAGAAGGTGCTGATCCCGGAAGAAAACGCCAAGGATCTCGTGGACATTCCGCAGTCGGTGAAAAACGAGCTGGAGATCGTGCCGGTCGCGCGCATGGAGGAAGTGCTCAAACACGCCCTCGTCTCGCAGCCGATTCCGATCGTCTGGAACGAGCCGCCGCCGGCCCTCACGCCGCCCGCGGCGGGCGACGACGACGTGACCGGCGTGCGCGCGCACTAAAGGCCGCGCGCTTTCATCGCGAGCCCCGCCAAGCCTGAACGGTCTGGCGGGGCTTTTTTTGACCGAAGTCGACGACGGAAAGGCCCGCGCCGCCCCGATTCACGGCGTATTTTCCGCCGGCCGCCGATATTCCCCCGGAAATCCGGGGATTTTTGCGCTTGACCGCCCGCCAGCCCTTGCCTTTGCTGCAATTCGGGCTCACGTTCCCCGAACATCGAAGGCCGTCGATTCGATTCCGCCTCGCTTGTTCAAGCGAGCATGGAGGCCTCATCGGCCGGCAGTCGGTGCGAAGAAGAAGGAACAGGCCATGGTCAACAAATTGGAATTGGTCGAACACATCGCCGCCGCGACCGACACGTCAAAGGCGGCCTCCGCCGCGGCGCTCGACGCGGTGATCGAGGGAATCACCAAGGCCCTCAAAAAGGGTGAAGAAGTGCGTCTTGTGGGGTTTGGCACTTTCTCGGTCAAGAAGCGCGCCGCCGGCAAGGGGCGCAATCCCGCCACCGGCGAGGAGATCAAAATCCCCGCTTCGAAGAGCGCGCGCTTCAAATCCGGCGCGACGCTGAAAGCCGCCCTCAACAAAAAGTGAGCGCGAAAGACGGTTGGCGCGCCCGCCTCGGCCGCGCGGTTTTCCGCCGCCGGGGGCTCTGGCTCTCGGCGGAATTTTTTCGCCGAAGCCGGGGCTTGCCTCGGGCCGGCGTGATCCCGTAAACCTCTTGGCGCGCCAAAGCTCTTGGAGCCTTCGCGCCGGGCGGTTAGCTCAGTTGGTAGAGCATCTCGTTTACACCGAGAGGGTCGGCGGTTCGAGCCCGTCACCGCCCACCAATAAAATCAACGGCTTAGTCTAGTTTTCCGGCTTCCTGATCCTTCCTATGGGGCGAATATAAGCGCCCTATAAGCATCAGGAGCGCCGACCATGCCCGCCAATGCGATATTTTATTTCAGCCGGGAGGGCCGCCAATGAGCGCCACCGGCCGATGGTTCCGCATCTACGAAGAAACACTCGACGATCCTCGCCTTCAGCGGCTTCCCGCTTCGCTTTTCCGCGCTTGGGTAAATCTGCTTTGCGTCGCCTCGCGCTGCGGCGGGACGTTGCCGGGAATCGAAGAAATCGCGTTCATGTTGCGATCAAGGCCTGCCGCCGTGGCGCGCCGGATCGAGGCATTAAAGGCGGCCGGGCTCATCGAAGAGAAGGACGGCGCCTTGGTCCCTACGGACTGGGAGCGCCGCCAATTCGTGAGCGCGAATGATCGCCCTTCTCCGGCTGAGCCCATGACCGCAGCCGAGCGCACCCGGCGCTGGCGTGAGAAGCGCGCCCGTGACGCGGCCGGCGTCACAGGTGACGTGACGGTGACGGCCATAGACTTAGAACCAAACCAAGAAACAAAAACACAAACCGCGCCCGAAGGCGCGAGTGCGAGCGAAGGCTTCGATGAATTTTGGCAGGCCTTCCCGTCGCGCGACGGCGACAACCCGGAGCAACCCGCGCTGGACTCCTTCCGCAAGGCTGTAGCAGCGGGAGCGGACCCGAAGGCCATCATCTCCGGGGCCAAATCCTACGCGGTCGCCACGGCAGGCCGGGAGCGTCGCTACATCGCCAGCGCGGCCCGATGGCTGTCCGAAGGCCGCTGGAAGGGCGGATCCCAGTCGACGCTCAATCCAAATTTGGATCGTCCTATTTCGACGCCAGCGCCGGGTGTCTGGATTTCCGCGACGTCGCCGGAATGGCGCGCCTGGTCCGAACACTGGCGCGCGACCAAGGGAAAGAGCCCGCCCGTCGACGCCAAGGGCGGCTGGCGCTTTCCGTCGCTCAACCCGCCTGAACCGCAGCCGATGGCTGCATGATCTTCAACCAAGGAGGAAAACATGAAGACGCAACCAATCTCCCGCCGCGCCCTCGCCGTCGGTCTCGCGCTGGCGCCCGTCGCCGGTCTTCCCGCGCTCGCTGGCGCGGTTTCCGCCAACGACCCTGTGTTCGCCGCGCTGGCCGAATTGCAGCGCGTGAAGGCGACCGTAGAGACTGTCGGCAAGGTGCATTCCGCCGCCGAAGAGGCAATTTTCGAGGCCCGAGCGCCGGGATTCGTCGAGTTTCAGGGGGAGCAAATCCGCAATCTCGCGCATCTCGACGCGGTTTTCAAAACCGATGGCGCTCTCACGCGTGAGAACGTCTTGTGGACGTTCCGCAACATGCGGGCGAAGCTCCCTCCGCGCCTATCGCCAGCGGAGAAAGCCGCGCGCGATGCGACGCGGGAGGCCGAATACCGCAAGGCTCGCGCCGATCTGGAGCGCATCGTCGCGGCCGAAGACGAAGCCCGCGTGCAATCGGGTTTTGACGAAGCCGAGGCCAAATGGAACGATGCGACAAGCCGAGAGAATGAAGCCGAAGACGCGATTTTTGCCTGTGAGCCTCACACGGTCGCCGGGGCGCTGGCCCAGCTGCGCTTCGTCGCGGACCATGCGGGCAATTTCTCTGCGGACTACGTTGACACGGCCGGCGCCATCCGCCGGGCGCTCGAAGTTCTCGAAGCGAACGGGAGGGTGTGACGATGGCGAGGAAATTAGCATCCGCCAAACTCCCGGCCGTCGCCGGCCTGTCCTTTGTCGCCAGCCGCGACGGTAAGACCCTGCCAAAACCAATAGGCGATCAATGCGGCCGTTGCTTTTGGAATGTCACGTCGACCGGCGACCATACCCAAGATTGCGATACCGGCGTGCGCCTCGCGCTCGAATATCTCGCCTTTGAAGAGGCCGCCGTCGAGGGAGGAGGCCATTTGCAAATGATCGTTAAGGACATGCCGCGCGCGTTCACGGGCGTCGAGGTCGGCTTCCTTCAGATGGTCTCGTTTGCCGCTGGCGCCGGCGCAAAGGAAGCCCGCCGCATCTCGGCGTATTGGGATAGCTGCAAAAAGACATAGGGGGGGCTCGTTTCCAGAAACGACACCCCGACTTCCTCGCGCGCGTGGACGGACATCTTGCGCCAGAGAATCGCCTCGCCTATTCTTTGAGCAAGCGAACGGTTGCACAACCCGACGCCACGAAGCGGCCCGAGCGCGGATGTAGCGACGGGCCGTCTTTGCTTTTAGTCAAGGCAAGTGTTGCGGATTTATCACACTTGTCCAAAAAGCAACTGGCGACTTACTCATTAGGGCGCTCTTTATTCAAAAATCTACATTCCGCCGTTAGTATGCAATCAGTCGTTTGGGACGTTCGGGTATGCTTCACGATCGACGATCAGACGCAGCAGGAGTTTTGCCATGAAAAGGTTTCTAGTCACGGTCAGCGCGATTGCGTTGGCGCTCGCCGCCGGGTCGGCCTTCGCCGCCGATCTTCCGTCGCGCAAGGAAGCGCCGGTCTATGTTCCGCCGCCGCCGCCCCCGCCGCTGTGGACCGGCTTCTACGCCGGTCTGAACATCGGCGGCGGCTGGGACGCCTCCAATGGCGGTCAGTCGGGCTACTCGACTTACTATGATCCGCGCTACGCGATTGGCGCGCCGATCTACACGACGGGCCGCCTCCCTGTGAATCAGGGCAACAACCTGTTCTTCCTCCCCAACGGCAATACGATCGGCAGCCAGGGCGGTGTCGTCGGCGGCGCTCAGATCGGCTACAACTTCCAGTTCAACCAGTTCGTTCTCGGCGCCGAGACCGACTTTCAGGGCACCAGCCTCAGCGGAGGCGGCAACAACTCCCCTCTAACGACGTACCCGGCCTTTTACAACAACTCGGGCGCCTTCGGCACCGGCAACAACCTGGCCGCCATCGGAGCCCTCACCGGCGCCAACGTCAGCCTGTCTTGGTTTGGCACCGTGCGCGGCCGCGTCGGCTACCTCATTACGCCGACCTTGCTGATCTACGGCACCGGCGGCTTCGCCTATGGGCAGGTGAGCGCTTGGGGCTATAACACCACCCCCACCGGCTGGACCGCTGGCGGCGGCGTCGAGTGGCTGTTCGCCCCGCAATGGTCGGCGAAGGCCGAATATCTTTATGTCGATCTCTCCAACTGCCAAGGGAACAATGGCTGGAACGTCGGCAACAACTTCCACCCGCAGCTTAACGTCGTGCGCGCTGGCATAAACTATCACTTCAACTGGGGCGCCCCGGCTCCGGTTCTCGCCAAGTACTGATCGGCGGCAAGTCCATCCAAAAAGAAACCCGGCCTTCGCGGCCGGGTTTTTCTTTATACCTTCGATGCGAAAAAAAAGCCCGGCCCAACGGCCGGGCTTCTCTCGTTTAGCGGCCGACCTTCTCGCCCACTTTTAACAGCGTGTCTTTCGGGTGCTTCTTGCAATAGGCTTGAGCTTTGCTTGTGTTGCGCGCCACATAGCGCGAATCGACGGTGCTGAGATTTTTCGTCGCGCTGAGATAGCCCCTCAGCCAGTTGCCGACGAAAGCCTTCGTGTCGGCGTCGAATTCGGAGAACTGCTTGC
>PLZT01000685.1 GCA_003152255.1 Methylocystaceae bacterium
TGGGGCAGGAGGTCTTTCTGTTTTCTCCGGACTCTGAAAACTCCCACTGCTGGAACCCGCTCGATCTCGTGGCGCCATGGCCCTCGCGCGCGACCGATGTGACGAACATCGCGAGAAGTCTGATTCCAGCGCCGGCGTCGAGCGACTCCTATTGGGCGGAAACGGCGCGCGGACTGTTCGCCGGCTTGCTCGGCTACGTTCTCGACAGTGAGACGATGGAGGGAAAGCGCACGATCAACTCGGCGCTGAAATTATTTAGCCGGGGTCGAAGTCTGGCTGCTCTTATGCACGACATTCTTGCTGAAGAAGGAACTCTGAATGAATTTGTGTTCGACAAATTCAGCCAGCATCTCGGGCGCGACGAGAAGCAACGGGCCTCATTCGAGTCGCACATTACAACGGCGCTGGACCCCTGGAACAATGCGCTTGTCGATGTCGCAACGAGCAAGAGCGATTTTTCCATAGCCGATCTCCGCCGCAAGCCGTTCACGCTGCTAATCGGGACGCCGATTGGCAACTTCGGCACGGTCGAAGCCGTCGTGCGTCTGCTCATTCAACAGGTGCATGACGTGTTGCTCAAAGAGCTTCCTGGGGCCGATGAGCCATACAAATTGCTGCTCATGCTCGACGAATTTTACCAATTCGGGCGGATGCCTGAAATCGTCGACCGGGCGCCGCTGTTCGCCGGCTATGGTTTTCAAATCGCGATGATCGCGCAAGGATTGACGCAACTCGATGTCAAATATGGTCGACTCACCCGCGAAATGCTGATGGGAAACATGGACGTTAAATTGTTCATCGGCATAGGCGACGAAACCACGGCGCTTGCGGCGTCTCAAGACGCCGGTAAGCATTACGTCATGCGCGAAGGATGGGGAACGTCCATCGGAACGGGAATGGGCGGCGGCGGATTCGGTCGGGGCAGCAAATCGACGCAAGGGCGGTGGGAGCTGGAACCGTTGTTTTTGCCCGACGCGCTACGCCGGTTTCATGAAAAAAAGTCTCTGTTGCTGGTGCGCGGGCAGTTCGGAGCCGTGCTCGATAAGGCGCATTTTTTCACCGAAAGGGCCTTCAAGGCTCGGACGGCGGCTACCAACGCGTTCAAATCTCATTTGCACATTCCGACGGTGAACGTGCCGGCGGCGGGAGTGACAGCGCAGCCGCAAGCGGCGGTGGCGTCGGTCGAGGCGTCACGGGAAAACCCCGCGCTGCAAGACCCGGCAACATCGAAACATGAGTCTTCGCGCGCGAGAATTTTAAGAGCGGCGTCGGCGATCTTTGTGGACACCAAGCGCTTCGAAGCGGCGTTTCTCCCCGCCATGAATCATGCGAGCAATCAAGAGATTGCCCGCCTTTGTAGTGAGCTGCGGCAAACGCCGGAATGGTTTGGCGATCTCTGCACGCGTCGAGGCGGGCTCTTTACCTGGATAAAGCGGGGCGGTGTGGAAGCGCTGACGCAAACGCTGCGGGCCGAAATTATGGCCCCGCGTCAGGCGTTGAATAATGACCGCGCTGAACATGCGGCGGCGCTCGCACAAAACCCCGCGCCGGATGTGGCCATGGTTGCCGCCACACCTGTGGTGGCGACCATCGTGGGGCCAGGGGAAGCGGGGACGCCGCCGCCGCCCGTGTCCCCGGCGTCGGTCAACGACAATTCGTTTGGTGGCGGGGCGGCACCAGAAGTTGCGCGGGCGGATGATCCGGCGATCCAAGTCAATGAAGCGATCGCGACACAAATCGCGGAATTCGATGACGTCGGGCGTAGGGCAGGCCAGCTTGTGGAGGCGGCGGCAAGTAAATTAGACGCTGGCGAAGATTTACGCGTTGTGCTGGACCGTGAGTCGAGTCGGCTCGCGACCGGAACGGTGCGATTCGTCGATACTCCGTACGACGATCTTGGACAACAAATGAGCGAATGATCGCCCCGCGCCTCAGGTAAGCGGCGCGTTTCGTAGTCGGAGTCATCGCACTCCTTGCAAAACCTCTGCCTTTCGCAAGGCAACCTAAAACTTGTATACTTGGCCCAGAAGCCCAATCTGATTTTGCTCGCATGCACGCGAATTTCGACCGCCGATCAGCCGAGCAAGCTATGCGCCACAGAGGTTGAGGAAGACCCCCAAAAGCGTCAACCTGACAGGGGCCTTCTATTTAATCGGAAATTCTTTCGCGATCGCGAGATTGAGTTGAAGCACATTCACCCGCGGCTCGCCAAGCACGCTGAGAGTTCGAGGCGTGACATGCCGGGCGACGAGAGGTGCAACGCGCTCCGGCGGAACGCCGCGGATCTTTGCCACCCGTTTCACTTGTAACGCGGCATTCGCAGGAGAAATATCCGGGTCGAGGCCCGAACCGGAAGTCGTCAGCATATCTGCTGGCAGAGCGTGACTTGTGACGTCCGGCTCCGCATCGTCGAGAACTTTCCAGTCGTTAACGAGGCGATCCTCCAGCGCTTGGCTGGTCGGGCCGAGGTTCGATCCGGACGAACTCGCGGCGTTATAGGGCGCCGATATCGTCTTTGTCGCATCCTTCGGATCAGTGTCCGTGGTCGCCGACGGTCGTCCATGAAACCACTGTGGATCGTCCCATTGCTGGCCGATCAGTTGCGAGCCCAGGACCGCGCCATGCTCGTCCCTGATAAGACTGCCGTTCGCCTGAAACGGCATAAGCTGCTGGCCGAGCATCGTGACGGTGAGAGGATAGGCGAGTCCGCACAATACGAACGTCACCAGGGATGCGCGCGCGGCGCTGTTGAGAATATCGAGCATCTTTCGCCCCTCCTAAAGCAATGGCGCTATCAACAAGTCGATCGACTTGATGCCGATGAATGGCGCGATCAGGCCGCCGACGCCGTAGATCCAAAGGCTGCGGTAGAACAGCGCCTGTGCGGTCTCTGCCCGAAAGCGTACGCCCCGCAAGGCGAGCGGAATCAGCATCGGGATAATCAAAGCGTTGAAAATCAACGCCGACAAGATAGCGCTATGCGGCGTCGCCAAGCCCATGATGTCCAAGGCTGCAAGACCGGGCAGGGCGACGATGAACATCGCGGGGATGATCGCAAAATATTTCGCGACATCGTTGGCGATTGAAAAAGTGGTCAGCGCGCCGCGCGTGATCAACATTTGCTTGCCGATCGCCACAAGATCGGTGAGCTTGGTCGGATCGGAATCCAGGTCGATCAAATTAGCTGCTTCCTTGGCCGCCGTCGTTCCGGAATGCATGGCGAGCCCAACATCCGCTTGGGCCAGCGCGGGTG
>PLZT01000624.1 GCA_003152255.1 Methylocystaceae bacterium
GTGACGACGATGCGCTTCCAGCCGATCATCGTGCCAAGGCCGAGCGCCAGCGCGACCGCGATCTTCACCCAGATCGGGATGAATTTCGTCGCCGCGTCGATCTGCGTTTTATACGCCGCCAGCGTCTTCTTGTCGGGGTCGCTGAGTTCGGCGGCCTCGTCCTTGGCGAGGAAGCGCAACGCCTCCGAGGCGAGGTAGATGTCGTTACGCGTATTGCTCACCGCCGCGAAGGGGATCTTGGCGATCGAGCCGTAACCTTCGACCTCCTTGGCGATGTCGCGGATCAGCACCGCGAGCGACGGATAGGTTCCCTCGGTGAGTTCGTGCCGCGAGATATAGCTGGTGACCGCCGGACGCGGATCGCCAAGCACCGAATAGCCGGCGCCCTTGGCTTCGACCACCTTCGAGGCCGCAGTCGACGCCTTGGTGAACTCCGCGATATGGCTGGCCGGCAGGGCGCGGTTGAGCGCGTAGGAGGTGGGCACCGTGCCGATCAGGATCAGCATGATGAGGCCCATGCCCTTTTGCCCGTCGTTCGAGCCATGCGCGAAGGAGACGCCGGTGCAGGTCAGGATCAGCAGTCCGCGCACCCACCACGGCGGCGGGGTCTGGCCCTTGGGCTCGGCGTAAAGCTCGGGGGTGCGCACGACGAACTTCAACAACAGCAGCAGCAGCGCCGCGCAGAAGAAGCCGACCAGCGGCGACAGCAGCAGCGAATAGCCGATCTCGGTGGCCTTGTGCCAGTCGACGCCGGAGGTGCCGTCGCGTCCGCGCATCAGCGCGTTGGCGACGCCGACGCCGATGATCGAACCGATCATCGTGTGCGAACTCGAAGCCGGCAGACCAAGCCACCAGGTGCTGAGGTTCCAAAGGATCGCCGCGAGCAGCAGGGCGAACACCATCGCGAAACCCGCGCCCGAGCCGACCTGCAGGATCAGTTCGACCGGCAGCAGCGAGACGATGCTGAAAGCCACCGCGCCGGTCGAGACCAGCACGCCGAGGAAGTTGAACAGGCCGGACCACACCACCGCGATATTGGCCGGCAGCGAATGGGTGTAGATCACCGTCGCGACCGCGTTGGCGGTGTCGTGGAAGCCGTTCACGAATTCGAAGCCGAGCGCGATCAGCATGGCGACGCCGAGCAGCACGAAAGGCAAATAGGTGACGATCGGCGCGCCGGTCTCCTCGAGATCGCGGAAGATGCTCCAAGCCACGAAGCCAAGACCCAGCGCGATGATCCCAAGGTACGTCAGCACGGTTTTGACGGTGGTCGGCTGATCGAGCGTCGGCTTCGAATGTTGCGGACCGGCGCCGACGCTAAGATCGGAGCCGGAGGTGACGGATGACATGGAGCACTCCGTTTAGGGTGCGGGCATTCAATCCGACGCGTTTAACGGCCTCATGACGCTAATATGACGAAACGACTTCGCGAGCGCTCGCGGTCAGGGCGTAAATCCCTCGAAAACAATCTGATCCGCCCATCGCGCGGCGGCTCGCGCCCGCTCGGCGGAGCGCACGGTCCAGACCGTGACCGGCCGTTGCAGCCCCTCGCGAAACAGCACGGCGACGGCGCGCGGCATGTCCTCGACGTTGAAGGACAGGAAATCCGGCCGCGCGCGCGAAAAATGCAGCCATTGCGCGAGTTCGGCGCGGCGCGGTTCGGGAAGGTCCGGCCATTCGTCGGCGTCGTAGCGCGCCTGCGCGACCATTCCCAAGGGAACATGGCCGACGCCCAGCGCCGCGCCGCCCGCGCGCAAAAAGGCGATCGGATCGGGATCGAAGCTCTCCACCGCCAGCGGGCCGTCATAGCCCGCGACAAGCTCGGCGACGCGGCGCGCCAGCGACAAATCGCCGTCGAAGCGGCTTTTCAGCTCGACCACCAGCGGCGCGCGGCCCGCGACCGTTTCGAGCAACCCCGAGAACGGCGGCAAGGTTTCGCCCGAGCCGCGCAGCCTGAGCCGCGTGAGTTCGGCGAGCGGCCTCGCGCCAGGCCGCCCGCGCGCGCCCGTCAGGCGGTCCAGCGCATCGTCGTGGAACACCACGGCGTCGCCGTCGGCGCTAAGCTGCACGTCGCATTCGATGGCGTAATTTCGCGCGATCGCCGCCCGCGCCGCGGCAAGGGAATTTTCGACGATTCCCTTCGCCGCGTCATGCAAGCCGCGATGGGCGATGGGCCTCGCGACGAGCCAGCCGAAATCGCCCGCCATGACGCCGCGCTACTCCAAAATCTCGAAAATCCCCTCGACCTCGACGGCGGCGTCCAGCGGCAACTGCGCCACGCCGACCGCGAAACGCGCATGCTTGCCGTTTTCTCCGAGGACCGCGGCGACGAGATCGGAGGCTCCGTTGACCACCTGCGGCAATTGCCCGAAATCCGGGGCGCTGTTGACATAGCCGCCGAGCCGCACCGCCCGCAGGCGCGCGAGATCGCCGACAGCGGCGTTCGCCTGCGCCAAAACATTCAGCGCCGCGAGACGCGCCGCCGCCTGGCCCGCCTCCAGCGAGACGCCGGCGCCGAGCTTGCCCTTATGGGCGGGATCGACCACGCCGCCGGAAACCGGCAATTGGCCGGAGACGAACAACAGATTGCCGGCGCGCGAAAAAGGAACGTAATTGGCCTCCGGCGCCGCCGCGGCCGGCAGCGCGAGACCAAGAGCCTTAAGCCGCGCGAGCGGCGAATCGGGCGAAGCGTCGGTCATGGTTAAATCGCCTTCCCATACATTTGATTTGCGCCCATGGCCGCGAGACCCTAGATTCATCCGCGCCGCGACGCAACGGCGCGCGTTCATCCCAAGCGAAAGGCCGCCAAGGCGAAAGGCCGCGAAGGCGGCCAGCCGCGGCGAAATCGAGGAGTCCCCCAAATTGATCGCACTGCCCCGCCCTTCTGCTTGCGCGGCTTTCGTTCTCGCGGCTTTTTCGCTCGCGGCCCCGTTCGCTTCGAGCGCCGCGCGCGCCGAACCCGCGCCCGCTCTGGCGCCGCACCGGGCCGTCTATGAATTGAAGTTGCTCGAGGCCTCCGGCACCAAGGCGCCCTCCCAGGCGCGCGGACGCATCGCCTTCGATTTCACCGGCTCCGCCTGCGAAGGCTATGTGCAGAACTTCCGCCAGATCACCGAGTTGCAGCCGGAGGAAGGGTCCGCCCGGGTCTCGGACATGCGCTCGGCGACTTTCGAGGCCGGCGACGGCCACGACTACCGTTTCCAGATCACCACCAGGGTCGACGGCGGCGCCGAGGATATCGACGGCGACGCCCGCAAGACCCAAAATCAGCAATTCTCGGTCGAGATGACGAAGCCCAAGCGCGAGCGGCTCGATCTTTCCGGGCCCGTGCTATTTCCCACGGAGCATATCCGGCATATTCTCGCCGCCGCGCGCGCGCAGGAAACCATTTTGGTGGCCCGCGTCTACGACGGCTCCGGCGACGGCTCGAAAATCTTCGAGACGACCTCGATCATCGGCAAGCCGGTCGCGACGGCGGTGAAAGAGAAGCCGGCGCAAATCGACGCCCTCAAGAACATGCGCCGCTGGCCCGTGACGATTTCCTATTTCCAGGCGGACAAGAAAGACGTCGAGCCGGACTACGTCCTCTCGTTCGACCTCTTTGAGAACGGCATTTCGCGCGCGCTGAAACTGGATTACGGCGACTTCGTGCTCTCGGGCGAGATGACCGAACTCAAGCTGCTGCCGGCGCAGAAGTGCGATAAGTGACGGGGGCGGCGGCGACCGGAAACTGAAGCGGCCGCCGCTTTTTCGTATCCGTCCATTTGATCGGCGGGCTATTTGATCGGCAAGCAGACATCGGTTTGATGTTCGTGCTCCGGCGTGCCCGGAGCGAGCGTGAGATAATGAAAATAGACTGGGAAATCCCGCAACTCCGCGCCGCTTCCCGGTAGCCACTCCCTGTATAAATAATACACGCTCTCCCCGAGCCTCTCATGCGAGCCGACATGGCGCAGCACGGCAAGGCGACCGCCGGGGATTGTCTTTGTCGTCACGCCTTGCGGGTTGTCCGGGACGGCTTCCGTCACGGAGGGGCGAATCAAGGTCCAAGCGAATGATTTTTTGCGCTGGCGAAAAGGAACATCAAAAAATGAACGACATAAATTTCCCCCAAGCTATCCTTGGGATGACGCATCTCGCCCTAGCGTCCGCGCTTTCCGACTCATTAGTCGCGCTAAGCGCCTTCAAAGGGCGGGAAGACCTAACGTGGCTTGATGAAATGGAAGCTGAATTTGTGGAGAATCTGAAAAATTCCCATACGGAAGGTCCGAGCATGGAGGACGAAATCAAAATTATCGAAGGCGCTATAGCGCTGCTGAGATTCACCTTGAACGAGGTGAGACTTACCATCCAAGCCGCGGACCGATAAGAACCCGCTTGGCGACAACCCGGCGTCCAGAGGAATGTTTCAAGGTCAGCATATTAAGCGCCTGTCTTGCCCTTATGGACGCGCCCCTTACTCGCTGGGCGCTCTTTTTTGTTCACGCTCTGCGGCGTCTCCTTGTGTTTCGGGCCGCTCTTGACGGCAGCGTCAACGGCGCGCTCAAAGCGAGCCCAAGCCTCTTTCTCCGGCCGATCGCCACCGCTCTCATCGGACTTTTTCATGCACGCCCCATTCGTCGCTGCATCGATAAAAATCGAACGCTCTAAGCGGCACCTACAAGAGCTAGAACGCGAAATGTCTTCATATTTTGCACGAGGTGGCGCAAAAATTGTTGTCGAAAGAGACGACGAAATGATAGCCGGCATGGGCTATGGCGAATTCTGCGCCTTTAAATACCGCGAAAGCGAACCTGTGCCTAGACCGTATGTTCGCCGTAT
>PLZT01000029.1 GCA_003152255.1 Methylocystaceae bacterium
CGTCGAGGAGCGGCAGGCTGACGGTTTCCGCGTTGCTCGTCGCGCCCCAGCCATAACCGGCGTTCAAACCAGCATAGAAGCCTGTCCACATCGGCGGTGGCGGCGGGGGAACATAGACCGGGGCCTCCTTGCGGGAGGGAAGGTCGGCGGCGAGAGCCGAGCCGGCGGACAACGCCAGCGCAATGGCGACGGCAGAAATGTGCTTCCTCACGGTCTTACCCCTCTTCTTAAAAGTTCGGACAGACGACCAAATCACGCCCATTTCATATCGTAAACATAAGCCCAGCCGATCAATTTTTGGTTGATATAAGCCAGCCGAAGGAGGGGTTGGAATCTCTTTTTCCGACGACTGTTGTAATAATGCAACAGCGCGGCGGGAGATGGCGCAAAGCGAAATTGCTGTTCCGGAGACGCTGGGCAGCGGCTGAAGGAAGACCGGACCGAGGGCGAGCCGCCGCCGTTCGTCGCCGGTTGGCGCGTCACGGAAGCGACCCGAGCCGCAGCCTCGGCGCGGCGATCCAAAAAATCCTCTTAGCGCGCTCAGCCGAGGAACTCATTTGGCTAGGCCGACGTTAGCTCAATGGCCGCGACTACATGTGAACGGCTGAGCACGGCGTCTGGGGAGAGTCTTATGTCGCTATTGAATGAACTCCAGGGATCAGAATTAGCGCATCACGCAATGACGCATCGGTCGTGGAGGCTTTTGCTCATTCTGGTCGCGCTCACCGCATTGGCGCTGTTCGTAGCAAGCTATCCCCTGATCTTTCTATGGGCGTTGCTAATTGCCCTTGGTGGGTGGTTTATCGCTGGAGCCGCCGAAGGTTCGGAGGACGATTTCCGCCGAAGCGGACCGCGAGAGCGCTGAAGTCGCTCGTCGTCCGCCTCTATCGCTGCTGGCTTCGCCCGCTTCGCTGCAATCGCAGCATGATATCGCGATTGACCCTTCGGCGACTCCGCAACGGACAGCAGAAGGATCACACGGTTCCGATGGGGATGGGTCTTTGCCTGCTTGCCGAGTCCCATGGAGCCTCCAGACTGATGACGGTTGTCCAATCTGGTGCTCGATTATAATCAGTCCGGCGCTGGAGTACAGGGCCGATATTTGGAACTGGTATCGTTGTCAAGGCCACAGGAAGACTGATTCAAAATTATCGGTCTTCGACAGTGGCCAGCCTCCCAAAGGAAGCACGATGTTTAGCGACTGAATTCAACGCTGATGAACGCGACGAATTGGACGGCAAGAGCAAGTTCAGCGTCAAGGCGGCAAGAGCCATTGCAGCGACGAGAATGAGCGACACACGAAACTGTCGCCGAGCGGATTCTCGATCGAAAACGTGAAGGAATACGGGTTCACGGTGCGCGCTGGACATTTCTACTTCCGATCCTTGTTCGGCTCTTCATTCCCAAGACAGCGTCGATTTGCGCTGGAAGCACACAGGACGCCAACCCTCGCGGTAGTCGCCGAGGCTGGGCCGGCCGGCTTCCTGAGACACCTAAATCCCACCGCCGAGATCGGCCGCAGAGTAAATGGGCGTTTCGTTTGAACGATAATGCTTCGGCTCGGTCAATGCTCAACATCATCGAAACCGAGGACAAAGCGAAGAAAGCTCCAGACTGTGTCTTCGCGGCCACTACGCAAAACTACGTAAAAAGTTTCGCCTAGGAAGACGACGCTGATTTTTCCGTGCATCGGAAATCCGTTCTTACGAACAGAACCAGCAATACCCACATAGGCTCGGTCGGAGGAGCATCATGGACAAATCGATCGTCGTCACCGTCCCGCATGATCTCGGCGCAGACGCTGCAAAGGACCGGGTCGCGAAGGGAATCGAACGCCTGCGGACCGATTATCTCGACAAGATAGCTCGTTCCGAGGTCAGCTGGTCCGGGAACAAGGCAGATGTGCGGGTTTCAGCGCTGGGCCAGACTCTCACTGCCCAGCTCGACGTCCAGAACGATTCACTGCGGATCGAAGTGCGGCTGCTGGGGATTCTTTCCAGCCTGTTGAACAAGACACAGGACCGTCTGATCGACAGCGTCAAAAGTTCCCTTCGGATAGAGAGGGCTCCGCCGAAACCCTGACAACGATGGTGGCCATTGCCGGCTGCATCGACAAGCTTGAAGGCGACGGAAGTCAATCGCCGCTGAACCTGCGGCTCAGGCCCGGACAATGACCAGCACCACCTCGCCGTCGTGAGCCCGCTCAGCTTTCTTGACGAAGTCTCGAACGATCCTATCTCGCTCCGGTCTGCTCGCCGTCGACGGGATCGCGACCGCCTCGACGGTCGCCTTGTCGATGATCTTAGCCAGCCGTGCTTTGTCCATCTGTTGCCTCGATGATTCTTGAGTTTGCTCCGAGGCTATTTAGTCGCCGCTTCGCAGCTGGGGTCGCCTTGCACCGTCAGAGCTCGGGAAAGCGCCCTCTTCGTGTCCCTCCGGCGGGAGCCGCCTTTTCAATTTTCGGAGAAGCGTGATTGCTGCGCAGCGGCGATCGAGGAGCCCGGCGCGGTGGTAGCGGAGGTGGTGCGTCGCGAGGATATCTGCACGAGCCTCATCCTGGCGTGGCGAGGACTGAAAATTTGCTCGACACGGTTGAACCCGGCTAAACTATCGTCGGTCCGCCAACAATGTCTCCTGGCCTTAGGCGGAGATCAACAAGATTCGGGTCGGACCGATCGGTTAGCGCGCCCCTTAGGAATGACCTCATGCAATGTCGCGTACTGTTTATTTTGGCTTCCACATTGTTTTTCGCCAGCACGGCGGCGGGCGAAATCACACATGGCCAGTTTTCATTCGGCGACGAGCGAAGCTGCTCCGCCAGCGGAAAATTGAGCGCGGAATTGTGCGCCAACGCGGCGGCCAATGCGCGATCTGAATTCGACGAGAAAGCTCCCCGCTTTCCGACGCGTGACGGCTGCGAGGGCGTTTTCGGCCGCAGCGGTTGCAGTCTTGGCTTTTCTGGGGCAGAGGGGTGGGCGGGCAAGAAATCGGGAGTCTATTTCTCTCCGCGCCAAGCGGGTTTCCGCATCCTAGTGTCGCCCAAACACGATATGATTGTCGTTCCCTATGTTACGGGCAAAGTCATCGGCTTTTCGGCGCGCACGATCGTGAGGAGAGATACGCACATCGATCTCAAGACGGCGCGGCAAGCGCGGGAGGCATGGCGCTTCGGGCCTCCTTCCGCCGGAGCGCCCGGGCAAGGAGCGGTTGGATTGGACAACCCCTCTCCGGTTGGGAATCATGATGCGCTGCCACCGCCACCGCCGGTGGATCCGAATTTCGATTGCGCCGCTGTGTTGGAAGCTGGCTCCGATGCGACGACTGGTTGTTATCCGGCGCCGCCGCGTTGAAAGCCCTTGGAGAGCGAGCTTCCGCCTTTCAGCTCGAACGTCATCCCCAGCCTTTGCAAGCCATAGAGGCAATGCATGCTAAAATGCTTTGTCGGAAATACGGGCGGATGACGTCTCGGAAGTCCCTGCTGTCCATCCGATTTTTGGTTAGCGGTCGTTGCTAATGGCCATCTGGAACGTAGTATTTCGAATAATGATCTTTCAGAACCTCCAGAACGGCTTTAGGGGCCTCTAGATTCGATTGATGAATGAACTTCGAGTTGGTCGATGATCAAGCTTCAATCGAGATCAGGATATCAATCGAAAATCGATCGAGATGAAGGATATCACCTGCGGGAGCGTTTTCTGAACACACTTCGGCTGTCAGGCCGAAGTGCTGTGTCGCGCAACTGTGACTCTGGAGACATCGAAAATCTCGCCGATGGATTCGAACACGTTCAACCCGAGCACCCGATTGTCGCCAGGTCAATCGTTCAAATCGCGATGTCCACCTCAATCGCACGACTGCGCCACGCCCGCGAGAGCAAAAACCGTGATCGTCTCGCAACGCTTACGATGTGATGGATATCAGGCCCAAGAGTAGGTCTAGCTTTGCACTAACCCGTCTTATTCACCCGACCGACGCGCATTGCTGATTTT